>JAYSZC010000001.1:0-2429 GCA_043738235.1 Lewinellaceae bacterium
AAAATCCTGCATCAGCATCGGGCTGTTTTGGTCAAAAAAGCGGGGTTTGCCATTGTTGAAACCGGCAAAGAAAAAGCGCGGCGCACCCCATTCCGACAGCATGTCCCGAATCGCGATAAATCGTTCCAGTTCTTCCGTTGAATCGGTTAATCTATTTCGCCATACATGTGGTGATACCCGCCAGGCTGCCCTTTCAAGCACAAGCGATGGAGATTCAATTCTTTTGCGCCACAACACACCTTCCTGCAACATAGTCCAGCCTGCGTTTTGAGTAAAAATGCCGGCAGAAACGAACGGCACTCCCAACTGCCATAATATCTGGATCACGGGTGGCCGGGAATGGGGGGCCTCCAGTCCAAGGTCGCTGAAAACAACCTGCCGTTGGAGCGTTTTTTCTCTGAGCTGAATATGGTCTTTATCCCGAAAGACCAGCAGATCGCTCATTGCAATATTCTGCGCCGCCCCTACCCTGCCGCCCGGTACAGCCAGCGCGTCATGGGCAAAAAGGGGTTGAAAATTCGCGTTGTTCCAGTCTTGCCAGGGAAAAGCAAGTGTCTCGTTGGGCCACCAGTCCTGCAACTGCTCCCGTACGCCTGCCGGGAAAAGGTGCAACCAGCGGGCCATCATTTTCCCGCCTCCCGGATACAGGGCATTCAGCACTGCCCGGTATTCGCCGGACGTTGTTTTGTAAAACTGAACGAGTACTCCGATTTTCTCCAGATTGATCTGGTTTTCAAGTACTTCAGCAGACTGGTTACTATCTTTTTGTTCGAGAAACAGTCTGCAAAACGATAAAAACGGCATGGATTCGCCTGTTTGCAGCAACTGCCTGCCAAAATGGATCAATGCTGCCCGCAGACCGGTAATCCTGTAAGGAGCGGCATTTTTGATGGCGTCGTTTAAATCATGTATCGCTTTTTGCACCACTTCAAGCGGCAAATCGGCATCCGTTGGAGCTTCTACGTCTTCATAAAAGACATGCTCCGGTGAAGTTACCGGGCAGACGCCTTCATATCGTTCAAAAAAAGTACGACACTGCACAAGTGCCTCGCATTGTGTCTCCCGGGCTTCCGCTATGGATTGAAAAGAAATGGATCGCCCTGCCGTGCGCAACCATTGCAGCAGGTAGGCTGCATCTGTAAGTACCGCAGAGGAAGGCAGAAACCCGAGGTAATTATACAGACTGCCGCACCAACCCGGAGAAAGGCCTTTTTCCGGCCAAACCCACTCGATAAAACCATGATTGATCAACTGGAAGACATATTGCTGCACATCTTCCATGCTGCCTTCCGCATCCATCGTAAGTGCGGCAATCAAATCACAAAAGCGGGCATCTTGCTGTTGTTCAAAAAACGCTCTGATTCGTTGGAGCGCAGCGACGGCGCCATGCAGTTGAAAACGCTCCTGTGTTCCGTCGTAATACAACCACTCGAGCCCATCAGTAGATTGCAGGCTTGGATTGAGCCGTACACCTAAAGTATTGAAAAACGCAGGTTCCCGGAGCAGCACCTCGTACAACCCCGGGAGCAGCACTACATTGGGCGTTGCGATGTGTTTGTTTGTTGAAAAAACAGGCGTTTGTTCGTCTGTGTCTGCTGTCGCCCGGTCTAAATATTGCAGATGCACGGTCGCTAATCTGCTGAGTGGTGTTGTTTTGGTAGCAGCCCTGGTAAAATAATGAAGCAGGGATAAAGCTGTCCTGCGTTCCTTTTTATGCCAGTTTTCAGGATTGGAGGCTGCTAAATCTGAAAGTTCGCCGAACAAACTGTGGCTGGTAAAAAGCAGTGAACGCTGGATGGCTTCCTGCCTTGCATATTGAATAAGCGCTTTCCTTTCAGCGAGCATCCAGGCAACAAATTTTTCCTGCAATTGATTGACAATGAATTGCTTGTTCGATATTTTTTCGTTCAAATCATCAAAAATCAGGGCGAGATCGGGGCGTTTTTCCCGCAGAAAGGGATCAACAACAATGGACTTGTCAAATGTTTCCTGCCGCAAATGCCGGCGCGTATTGGTCATGATCTTTTGCAAACGGGCATCCGGCAACAAAATATCCTTTTCCAGTTCAAAAATAGATTTTATCAAAGTGGCCGCTGATTGCAAATGGTACACGGCATCTGCAAAAGCCTTATGGAGTATTTCCATTTCATCATTTGAAAGCGATGGCCACTGGAAAGGTAAGCCGGCAGTCCGAACGAGCAACAAGGGAAATATGACAGTATTGTGCTGGTTCATAAGTAATCAAGCAAAATTAGTTTTGTCAGCAATTTCTAATGTAAGACATTTACGAGAGGCTTCGCATCCGGAACGGGCTAACAAAAGGGGCAGCGCCCCGATGATATTTGTAGAATGAAGTGATGAATATGGTTGGAGGGGCAGCGCCCCGGTAATATTACCGGGGCGCTGCCCCTCCAACCATATTCATCACT
>JAYSZC010000002.1:0-6018 GCA_043738235.1 Lewinellaceae bacterium
CCTGCACATATACTTTGGAAACCGATTCGGACAAATACACTACGCCGGTGCGGTTGGTATCGAGCATACCGCCCATGTTGCCCACGTCTTGCCCCATAATCTTTTTGGGCGCGTCGGTGAGTTTATAAAACCCCTTGATATAGGTATCGTAAGAACTGGAGGCAATTTTGTTTTTATAATACCGGCGCTTGGCAATCACTTCGCGCATGATCTTGTAAGCCGGGTCTTCGGTCGTAATCACCACTTCCCCGATTTCAAGATTGGCGGGTTCCATTTTGACATTCAGGCGCAGGGGTTTGTCGCCTACCGTGACCGCTTCGATATGTTGTTTGTATCCAATGTATTGAAAAACAATCTCCTGGCTGCCACGCGCGACTGTCAGGCGGTATTGCCCTTCGGCATTGGCCACCGTTCCGTTGGTGCTGTTGCGCACATAAACGGATGCAAAAGGAAGCGGTTCGCCATTTTCATCGAGCACGGTACCGCTGATCTGGGCGTAATTTAAAAGAGGGAAAAGCAGAAATACAACGAGTTGGAATATTTTCATAACGTATTTAAAATAGTAATGATGCAAGTGAATTTAACCCAAAAGTCAATGCCTTCAAAAATTAATGGCCGCAATAAAAGACGAAGGAAGTACTTTAGTCCGACTAAAATCTAAACTGATAGCCATGAACGCATCCCGACGCAGTTTTATTCGCCAGACCGCCACTTTGCTCGGCTCCTTTGCCTTGCACCAGAATTTTGCGGCGGCATTTCCGCTCGCTCCTGTTTCCGACGGCCCCGAAGATGATTTCTGGCGACAAATCCGGCAAGCGTATTCGGCCAGCCCTACCCTGATTAACCTCAACAACGGCGGCGTTTCTCCTGCTCCACGCGCCACGATGGACGCCCTGGACTATTACAACCGAATGTGCAGCGAGGCGCCTTCCTACTATATGTGGCGCGTCCTCGACCAGGATCGGGAACCTTTGCGTGAAAACCTGGCAGCGCTGGCAGGCGCCAGTCCCGAGGAAATTGCCATCAATCGCAATACGACGGAAGCGCTCAATACGATCATTTTCGGATTGAACCTGAAAGCAGGCGACGAAGTGGTGCTGTCCAAATACGACTACCCCAATATGATCAACGCCTGGCGGCAACGCGAAAAACGCGATGGCATCCGGCTTGTCTGGGTAGATATGGACTTGCCTTCTAATAACGAAGATTACCTTGTAAACGCTTTTGTATCAAAATTTACGGCAAAAACGCGGCTGGTTCACCTGACGCATATCATCAACTGGAACGGACAGATACTGCCCGTCCGGAAAATCGCCGACCTCGCCCACGCGCAGGGCGCGGAGGTACTGGTTGATGCCGCGCATTCGTTCGCTGTGCTCGACTACAAAATTCCCGATCTCGGCTGCGACTACTGGGGCACCAGCCTCCACAAATTTTTGTGCGGCCCCTTCGGCACGGGTATGATGTGGATCCGCAAAGAAAAAATACCGGGTATCTGGCCCCTGCTGTCGAGCGACAAGCCGGACAGCGACAATATCCGCAAATTCGAATCGCTGGGTACCCGTAGTTTTCCGATTGAAATGGCAACGGGTTATTCGCTTGATTTACACAACTTTATAGGCGCCCGACGCAAGCAGGAGCGCCTGCATTTTCTAAAAAACTACTGGATGGAAAGGGTTCGCGACGTGCAGGGCATTTACTTCAACACGAACCCGCATCCCGACTGGAGTTGTGCCATCGGCAATTTCGGCCTGGAAGGCCAAAAGGCGGGTGACATATCGGGTAAGTTGTTTGAAAAATGGAAAATTCACAGCGTTTCCATCGATTGGGAAAAAATAAGCGGCGTCCGTATCACGCCGAATGTGTACACCACCACAGACGAATTAGACAAATTGGTGCGAGCCATCCAGAGCATCGCAACGGCCCAGCGCGGGTAGTATTTGCAACACACGGCAACAAAAGCATTTGTTCCTTTTATCTTTGCCCGCCTCGAGGCTGTCTAATAAGTATTTGCACATTGAAAATTGGTCATTGTACATTGAACATTAATATTTTTCAAATTTATAATTTATTGATTTTTAATTTAAAATTTGAAAAATGTACAATGGCCAATTTTCAATGTACAATTTTCAATGACCCTCAACCAATAACTGATAACAGATAACTACTTAGTATGGAACACATACTTTTCTCTATTGAAAACAACGTCGCCCGCATTACTTTCAACCGGCCCCAGGTGTACAACTCGATGCACCACGCCATGCGGGTTGAAATATTAGAGGCTTTAGATATTTGCACCGAAGACCCCAACGTTCGTGCTGTGTACATCACCGGCGAAGGGAAAGCCTTTTGCGCAGGGGAAGATTTACAGGAAGTGACAGACCCGCAAGGCCCTTCGCTCAATACGATTATATCTACCGGCTACAACCCGATTGTGCTAAAAATCAGGAATTTGGAAAAACCCGTGGTCATGGCCGTGAACGGTGTAGCAGCTGGCGCCGGCGCCAATATTGCGTTGGCCGGCGACATCGTAGTGGCTACTGCCTCTGCCACTTTTACGCAGGCATTTTCCAAAATCGGTCTGATTCCCGACTCCGGCGGCACCTGGACACTGCCGCGCCTTGTCGGTTTTCAACGCGCTTCCGCCCTGATGATGTTGTCCGACAAAATCACGGCAGACGACGCCGCAGCGATGGGTATGATCTGGAAAGTTTTTCATGACGAGACCTTCCTGACAGAAAGCCTGGAACTGGCCGAAATGCTGGCCCAAATGCCCACCCGCGGACTGGCGCTGACCAAAAAAGCGCTGAATGCCTCGTTCAACAACACTTTTTCCGAACAATTGGCCTTAGAGGATACGCTGCAAACCGAAGCGGGCAACACCGCCGACTACCGCGAGGGCGTGGCGGCGTTTTTGGAGAAACGAAAACCGGTGTTTAAGGGAGCATGAGCTGGTTCAAAAAACTACATATTTTTCCCAAGAATTACGCCCTGCGAAAAGGGGACAGCCGCAAATTGGGCGTGTCGCTGTTCTTTTTCTTTCTGATGGGATTGCTGATCAGCCCGGAGTTGCGCTATCAGCTCCGATCGCTGATCGAGTATCCGCTGCATTACAAAGAATACAAACAATTCGGCATCCGCATCCCCAGCGGCTATTCGGTGCATGGCATCGATGTCAGCAAATGGCAGCAACGGGTCGACTGGACGCGGGTAAAAAAAATGAAAGTGGGCAATGTGAGCGTCTCATTTGCCTTTATAAAAGCCACGGAAGGCAGCTGGTTGAAAGACCCGGAATTTGACAAAAACTGGGAAAACGCGCGCAAACACGGGATTGTCCGGGGCGCTTATCACTTTTTCTGGCCCAATATCAGTCCTAAAGACCAGGCTGCCAAGTTCATCCGTGCGGTTAAACTCCGCAGCGGCGACCTGCCTCCGGTGGTCGACGTGGAAGAGACCAAAGGCATGACCAAAAGCCAGGTTCAACGGTACACCAAAGAGTTTTTGACGATTCTCGAAAAGCATTACAAAGTGCGGCCCATTCTGTACACCAACCGCGATTTTTACAAAATCCACTTTGCCGACCACGAAGATTTTAAGAACTACCGGTTCTGGATCGCGCATTACCATGTGAGCGATTTCGAAATGCCGGGCGATGAAAAATGGCATTTCTGGCAACACAGCGACCGGGGCAACATAAACGGCATCAATGAACGTGTAGATTTTAATGTGTTTAACGGAGATAGCCTGGCGCTGCGGAAGTTGTGCGTACCATAATTTGGTTATCGGTTATTAGTTATCCGTTATCGGGTTTCAGGCTGGAATTGTGTGTGAGGGATTTATCCTTTTCACCCACGCCGGACAAGGCAACTCAACAGGTATTGGGTAAAGGGAAAAGGATGAACCCTTTACACACCATTCCAGCCTGAAACCTGATAACCGATAACTGATACTCGGTCACTTAAATTATTTAAGTATTGGAATGGGGTTGAAACCCCTGACATCGACCTTTTCATGCTCCCCCGGCTGAAGCCGGAGGTTATTGAAAAAAGAAGTACAATAAACAATGTTTCCGATAAACCGACCTTGAAATGCAATGTTTAATAACCGGCGGCTTCAGCCGGCGGCAATTGGCGCCAACCATCCGGGGTTTTAACCCCACAACTTTTAGTAAACATAAATTTCAAAAACTTAAGTGACTGTATTCTAATAACTGATAACTTCTTCGTTAAAGACAGGTTAAGCCCATCGTTAGGATGCCTGCATTCGTTTACATTTGACCCGTCAAATAAATAAAGCAAACAAGTTGGATTGATTTCATCACAAATGCTTGAGTATCAACACTGATAACGGATAACTAATAACCGATAACTATTTTCGACAGACAACAATGAAAAAAACATTTCTCATGCTGGCCGCCTGTTTGTTGGCTGCTACTGGCTTTGCACAAATGACAAGTCTCCCTTCAGCCAATGTTAAAACCCTGCAGGGACAAACCCTCAATGTGCAGGAACTCGGCAAAACCGGTAAAATCACGGTGATCAGTTTCTGGGCCACCTGGTGCTCGCCCTGCAAAAAAGAGCTGGACGCTATCAAGGATTATTACCCGGACTGGCAGGAACAGTACAATGTTGAACTGGTGGCCATCAGCGTCGATGATGCCCGCACAGCAGCCAAAATTCCTGCTATGGTGGAAGAAAAAGGCTGGGAATACAGAATATTGCTTGATGCCAATAAAGAATTCCAGCAAAGAGCCAACGTTGCTTCCGTTCCGCATACCATTCTGCTCGACCAGGCCGGCAATGTGGTATTTGAACACGTAGGATACAACCCAGGCGACGAACTGGAACTGGAAGAGCAAATCAAAGCGATCAAGAAGTAAAAAGGCAAAAGGCAAAGAGCAAGAGGCAAAGGGCAAAAAATAACCGCTCGGAAAAGTTGCCTTTTGCATTTTGCCATTTGCATTTTGCATTTTGCCCTTTGCCCCTTGCCTTTTCTTTTCCTTACCTTCGCACCTTGAAAAATCTAATCCATTGACTCTACATACCTCCCGACTTTTGGTGGCGCCTGTTTTGGTGGCGCTTGCATTCCTGCTTTGGTTAGGGTGCCGCAACCAGCCCGATCCGCAATGGGTGGAATCAGGGCGCCTGCTGCGTACGCCTGCTGTTTTGATTGCGGATGTGCCCGATTCCTTACAACTACTTTACACACAGATCCACCGGCTACCCTTTACGTCCGGCGACACAACCGCCCTGCGTCTTGTTTCGCAACCCTCCTTGTCCAATATTGAGTGGACGGCTTTTCAAAAACTGACACGCGCAATTGCCGGCGCAGACAAACGTCGCATCGTGATTTCAGGCGTAACAGGCACCGGCGCTACCAAACAGGCCAAACGCGCCGCTAACCTGTTGGCCGGCGATTACAAACGAGTGCTGCACGTCGACTGCGCCCCACAGTTCGACCTGGAGTACCATAAAAAATACATCGGTACGGAGACCGGACAAGGTCAGTTTATTCCCGGCGAACTCTTGCAATTTTGGGATGTATGCCACCGGAATCCCCAACTTTCTTATGTAGCCGTCATTGATAATTTTGATAAAATCAACCCGGAAACTTTTTGGGGGCCGGCCCTCTGGGAAGCGCTCAGCAGTAAAAACCCCACGGCGGAAATCGGCGGCAAAACCTATCTTTTCCCGAAAAACTTTCACCTCATTGCTGTGACCCACCTCGGGCCGGGGTCACAAATCGAATTCAACGAGGAGCATTTTAAACGGCTGGGCAAACAGTATGTCCTGCCTCCCAATCCGCTCGAATTACTGGCAGTCATGCGCCTGATGCAGCGCAATCCGGATTTGAACCAGCAACAGACCAAAGCGGTACGCGATATTTCAGAAACCCGTCGTTTTTTATTTTATTTCCTGAAAATCAACGACTTGCTGCGTACGCGTTTCACGGAAGGCCATCAAATGGGGCAAGGTACAGGGCTGCGCGAATTGTTCTGCGACGCCGACCGAAGCGAAC
>JAYSZC010000003.1:0-2425 GCA_043738235.1 Lewinellaceae bacterium
CAGTTCGGAATCGTCTATTCCGGGATGATCGAGAAACATATAGGTTTTGCCCGGTTCCAGTTTCCGGAGCATTTTCAAAAAACTTTGTTTTTTCTCGGCGGATGTTTTGCTCGGCCCCTCGTAACCCGCCCGGCTAAAAGCCCCATCTCCACCTTCGAGCGGAATGTTATATTCGGCGGCCAGTTTTTGGGTGAGCGCTTTCACTTCTTCTGAAAAATACGCGCAGCCCATGTGAGCGGACAAATGGCTGACACGCGGTATTTTTTGAACGGCCATTTCAATTTGTGCCCGGAATTCCTTTTCAATATCCTCGATTTTCCACTGGTTTTCAGAAATGGACTGTCCGGGATAGTTTTTATTCGGAAAAACCATCGGGTAAAAATAACCCTCCGCGTTTTGAATGCTCGGGCAATCGGTCAAGGGCCGCCATTTGACGTTGTCCCATTCGCTGGTAATCGCCAGATGAACCCCGACGTCGACGCCGGGATTTTGCTCCAGCATCCGTACGGCTTCGGGAAACCAGGGCGAGGGAACGATCACTTCAATGGAGGTTTGGATGCCTTCTTTCCAGGATTTTATCAGCGCTTCATTGCCGGAATGCGAAAAACCCATGTCGTCGCCGCGTACAATCAGGCGAGCCGGTTTATAGCCGCCCGCTTGCGCAATGCCTTTGAAAACTTCCATGTTTTTTTGTCCAAAACTGCTTTGCGCCTCTACCGTTAGGTTGTTTTGATCAAAACGGCAGGTAAGGGTTTCGGTATGCGGACTTTCGTAGTAACGCAGCGTCAGTTCCAGGGTGTTTTGGTCTTTCCAGCGGTATGCCCCGGCTACTTTAGACGGTGGCAGACCGACGAAATGGGCTTTTGCATGCCCGGCTAAAGAAGGCCCCAGTTGAGTTGTTTCGCCGAATACCCATTTGCCTGCTCCGAACGTCAGCAGATGTGTTTCCGTATTGTTTTTTACCGTGAGTTGGCAATCGTCGTCTTGCCATTGAAAGGACATATTTTGAATAAACCGGTCATTCGGTGACAGCGAAAAGGTTTTGCCGGCGATTTCTTTGGCTGTGGCCGGATGTGCGCTTTTGGCCGGAATGGGCAGCGCCAGCGAAGCGAGTTTCTTTTTCAGCGTCGTTGCTGCCTTTTTGTCGGCAGGCAGCGATCCATTTTGGAAAGCGGGTAACAAATATTTCCAGACCAGGTTGAATTCCTGCTGCATATCGGACGTTTCGCTGGTTATCACCACCACAGCATCCTGATCGGGCATGACAATGATAAACTGTCCGAAAGCGCCGTCTCCGCGGTAGGAATTGTTTCTGCTGCGCCACATCTGGTAGCAATAGCCCTGTTCCCAGTCGCTGGAATCTCTTTTGGCTTGCGGCATCTCGGGGTGCTGGATAATTTTAAGTGTCGAGGCTTCCTCTATCCATGCTGCAGGCAGTATTTGTTTGCCATTCCAGACGCCTTTTTGCAAAAACAACTGCCCGAATTTGGCCATGTCCTCGGTTTTGACCCGCAAGCCCCAACCGCCCACATTGATGCCCATCGGGTCTACTTCCCAATCCATTCCGGAAATACCCAAAGGTGTAAATAACCTCGGCCTGAGGTAATCGATCACTTTTTCTCCGGTTACCTTTTGCACGATAGCCGATAACATGTAGGTACACAAGGTGTTATACAAAAATTTACTGCCGGGTTTATGTACGATGGGCGTTGACAGAAAGGCTTTAATCCAGTTGCTGTCCCTTCCAACCAAGGCCGTTGGATCAGGCTCCTGACCTGCGGACATGCTCAGCAAATCCCGGACGCTCAATTCCGCCAGGTACGGACTAACCGTTTCCGGCAATTCATCCGGGAAAAACGAGATGACTTTGTCGCTCACCCGCAGGCGGTTTTCGTGCACCGCAAAACCAACGGCACTGGCCGTAAAACTTTTACTCACGGAATACATGGTGTGCTTCAAATCCGGGCGGTAGGGGTTCCACCAGCCTTCGGCTACCACCCTGCCATGCCGCAGTACCATGACGCTGTGAAACTCGTGTTTGCTTTTTGCTGCCGCATCCAGAAACTGTAAGATGCCTTCTGACGAAACACCTTCGGCTTCCGGGATGCTACGCGGGAGCGCAGATGTTGTTTGGGCATGTACGCAAATGGTGAGAAAAAGGAAGAGCAGGGGCGTGCAGAGCAATCTTGTTGTGCGGGTCATGTTCGTGAAATTTTATCCTGAACAAAGGAAGAAATTTTCCCGGAAAGTAGCATGTATAGTTATATAAAGAGGCAGAAACCATCTTTCAGGTTATATTTGTACAAAAAATACCACCACAAATTATGAAAACACCTTTTTTGCAACTCGTATTGCCACTCATCTCCCTGTTATTTTTCAGTTCTAAAACGATGGGACAATCCCAACCGCCGGTTGTAAAGTCCGG
>JAYSZC010000004.1:0-2423 GCA_043738235.1 Lewinellaceae bacterium
ACTCACTACTCACAACTCACAACTCACGATTTCGATCTCATATACACCTCCATCGGCGAGCCGCAGAAGTTGTAATGTTCGCGCAATTTATTTTCCAGAAACTGAACGTACGAATCACGTACCCAGTTTGGATTATTGACAAAAAAAGCAAAAGAAGGGTAAGGTGTGGGCAACTGCGTAACGTATTTAAACTTCGGAAAGCGGCCTTTTACCGAAGGTGGCGGCGTTTTTTCAATGACTTCCGTGATAAATTCGTTCAGTTCGGCAGTTTTGATCCGGCGCGAGCGATTTTCGTACACTTCGATGGCTTTCTCAATGGCCTGAAAAATGCGTTGTTTGTCGTGTACGGAGATAAACATGATCGGCACGTCGTTGAAAGGCGCCAGTTTGTTTTTAATGGCCGCTTCATAATCGCGGGCCGTATTGGTCTCCTTCGTAACTAAGTCCCATTTATTGACTAAAATCACGATGCCTTTATGGCGTTTTTGCGCCAGACGAAGAATGTTCAGGTCCTGCGACTCCAGGCCGAGTTCCGCATCGAGCACCATCAGGCACACGTCCGATTCTTCTACCGCCCGGATGGCCCGCATGACGGAATAGAACTCCAGGTCTTCTTCCACCTTGGTTTTTTTGCGGATACCCGCCGTATCGATCAGGATAAACTCCTTGCCGAATTTATTGTAGGTGGAGTGCGTCGGGTCGCGGGTCGTTCCGGCAATGGGGGTAACGATGAGGCGGTCTTCGCCCAGTAAGGCATTGACCAGCGACGATTTGCCCACATTCGGACGGCCTACGATAGAGAATTTGGGCAGTTCCGTTTCTAAAGGTTCTTTATCCTCGATGTGATCCACCACCGCATCCAGCAGGTCGCCGGTGCCGCTGCCGCTGATCGACGCGATGAAAAAGGTATTTTCAAAACCCAGTCCCCAGAACTCATTGGCTTCCAGCAGGTTTTTGCTGTTGTCTACTTTGTTGACCACCAGAAAGACGGGTTTGTTGCCGCGCCGAAGCCCTTTGGCAATTTCCTCGTCGAGGTCGGTAATACCTGTCTGGGTATCCACCATAAAGAGCACTACTGCCGCTTCTTCCAGGGCAATACGCACCTGGTTTCGGATGGCAGTTTCAAATACATCGGTGGAACCATGCACGAAACCGCCCGTATCGACAACGGTAAAACGTTTGCCGTTCCATTCGCAGAATCCATATTTGCGGTCGCGCGTAACCCCTGAAAAGTCATCCGTAATGGCATCGCGCGAGCCGACCAATCGGTTGTAAAGAGTAGATTTCCCGACGTTCGGGCGGCCAACAATGGCTACAATATTTCCCATTTTATATTAGAGTATGAAATTTAGGGGTTTGTTTTGATTACTTTTGTCCGTGTTGACAAGAAACCGCAAAAGTAGTCAATTCCGATCACACCACAGAGAAAGACTACCGATTGAACACATTCAACAAGAGACCTGCTATGAACAAAATAATCTTTCGCGACCCGAATATCACCATTTTTCAAAGCGCCCTTTTCCAAACGAATACAACTGTTATCAATACGGAGGACGTGATTATGGTGGTAGATCCCTGCTGGCTCCCCGATGAAGTCCTGCACATCCGGCATTATGTAGACAGTATCCGGCAAGGCCGTTCTGTGTTTCTGATTTTCACCCACTCCGATTACGATCATATTATCGGGTACAAAGCGTTTGAGGCCGACAAGGTATTTGTGTCCAAAGCCATGGCTGAAAACCCGAAAAAAGAGGAAATTCTTGAGCAAATCCTCGATTTTGACGAAAAATACTACATCCGAAGGCCCTACCCCATCGAATATCCGAACGGCGACTTCACGGTTTTCCGCGACGGGGTGCAGTACCGGCAGGGTCAAACCAAAATGACCTTTTACCTCACGCCGGGCCACACAGCCGACAGTATGATGATCGTGATCTGGCAACTCGGGGTTTGTCTTGCCGGCGATTACCTGTCCAATGTGGAATTCCCCTTCATCTACCACAGCAGTATCGACTATGTCAATACACTGGAAAAACTGCCCGTGATCCACGACCGCAACTGGTTCACCCGCATGATTCCGGGGCATGGCGACCCGGCGCTGACCATCAACGACTGGCTGCGCCGCCGCACGGAAAGCCTGGCTTATATTTTTGCCCTGCGGGAAAGTATTGCCACCGGAGTCCCTTTCGACGAATCCTCGTTATGGGCGCGCTATCATTTCCCCAGGTTGCAACAAAAATACCATTTGGACAATGTGGCGCTAATGACCCGCGAGTTTGAAGCGGGTCTTTGGGAATGGGATCCCGAATTTTCCCTCCAGGATATTAATAATGTGCAGCCGGTAGAACCACAAATGACGGGTAGTGAAGAGGAAGAAACTGAGACTGATAACGGATAAGTAAAATAGCAAAGGGCAAAAAGCA
>JAYSZC010000005.1:0-17016 GCA_043738235.1 Lewinellaceae bacterium
TTCTCAATGAAACCGCAGTTAAACAACTGGGTTACGATGTAAAAAATGCGGTAGGCAAAAAGATATATTCCGAATGGAATCAAAAAAGCACGGCGCTGCAAATTATCGGGGTTGTCAAGGACTTCAACTTCCGCAGCCTGCACAAGGCCATCGAGCCTTATGGCCTGATGAAACCGCAATACAGGCAGTACGCTTATTTTATCGCTACGGTAGAAAAAGGTGGTTTTCAAAACATCATTCCGGAAATAGAAAAGACCTGGAAAGTCGTTAATCCCGCCACGCCGTTTTCCTATTCTTTTCTCGATCAGGATTTTCAGCGCAACTACGAAAAAGAAGAGCGCAGCGCCAGTGTGATTCTCTGGTTTACGTTCATCGCCATTTTCATCGCCTGTCTTGGATTGTTCGGCCTGGCATCTTTTACAGCGGAACAACGGCAGAAAGAAGTGGGTATTCGCAAGGTCTTGGGCGCATCCGTTGCGGGCATTACGGCGTTGCTAGCCAAAGACTTTTTGCAATTAGTCGTCGTCGCCATCGTCATTGCTTCCCCTGTCGCTTACTTTTTCATGCAACGCTGGCTCACCGATTTTGCCTATCGTATCGATATCGAATGGTGGATGTTTGCAGCGGCGGGTTTAATGGCGCTTGCTATTGCATTTTTAACGGTGGGTTTTCAGAGTATAAAAGCGGCGCTGGCTAATCCGGTGAAGTCGCTGCGGAGTGAATAGTTGGTTATCAGTTATTAGTTATCAGTTATCGGGGTGTTTCAGGCTGGATTTTGAGAGGATTAAGCAATTGTTTTCCCTTAACTGGACATGAATGATAACTCATAATTGCCCTTTGAAACCTGTGGAAAAAGGATAGTGAAGAGGTGTCATTTGCGACGCAGGAGCAAGTGACACCTCTTCGCTAATCCACAAATTCCAGTCCGCCATCCTGATTAAATTCTTCACAAATGCTTGATTATCAACACAGATAACTAATAACTGATAACCAATAACTAACATGCTATCCAATTATCTCAAACTTGCCCTGCGCAATTTTTCGCGCAACCGCCTCTACGTCCTGCTCAATGTGCTCGGCCTGGGCATTGGTATCGCATTGCTGGTGTGGGGTATCCAGATGTATCGCTACTCCTTCAGTTTCGACAACTTTCAGCCCGACCGCGAGCAGGTTTTCAGGGCAGTCGTCACCCGCGAGGGCAACGACGTGTGGAGGGGTGTTTGCCCACTCCCGGTGGCGCAAATGGCACCGCGCGACTTTGCGAGTATTACCGGATCGGTGCGTTGGGACAGCCGGGGTTGCGACATCAAGGGACAAGATAACGACCCGTTTTCGGAGCAGGTTTACTTCACAGACCCCGCCTTTTTTTCCATGTTCCACTTCCCGCTCGTAGCAGGAAGCCATGATCTCTCCGATCGCAGCACGGTGCTGTTGACTGAAAAAATGGCACAAAAATACTTTGGCAAAGACGATCCGATCGGCAAGTCTCTGCTGCTGTATGCAGGCGAAAAACAATCGCTGCCGCTCATCGTGAAAGGGGTGCTGAAAGATGTGCCTATAAATTCTTCCTTCCGCTTCGACATCCTGACCAACCTGGAAAACCTGAAAACAAGCGACACGAGCTTCCTCCGGGCCGACGACTGGAAATGGTTTTTGGACGGCGTATTTTTCAAAATACCCAATCCGGCAGACGCGCAACACCTGACCAAAGCATTCAACCAGTATATTCCGCAGCAAAACAGCCATCGACCGGACTGGAAAGTCACCGGATTTCACCTGATGCCTATGACCACAATGGCCAGCGAATCCTCCACGATGTCGGCCAACGGGCTTATGCCTCGTCCGGACGACTCGGCAGTATATGGCACCTTGATTACAGGGATATTGATTTTCCTGTCTGCCTGTCTCAACTTCGCCAACACCACTGTGGCGCGTTCCAACCGGCGCTTGCGCGAAATGGGCGTACGCAAAGCCATGGGCGGGACGCGCAGTCAGCTCATGCGACAAATACTGCTGGAATGCGGGGTGGTTGTATTCGTCGCTATCTTCCTTTCGATGCTTATTAATAAATGGTGGATGCCGACATTCAATAGTATGTTCGACAACATTACGATCGGGGCTGATTACCTGAATGATGCGGGCCTGATGTGGCTTATGGGGAGTATCCTGGTTTTCACCACTTTGTTGGCGGGCGCATACCCGGCATTTTACATCAGCAATTTTAATGCATCGCAGATTTTCAGGGGAGGCGCTACATTTGGCGGCAATAATCTGTTTTCCCGCTTCCTGCTGGGTTTTCAGGTGATGATATCACTCATCACAGTCATTGCAGGTCTGGGCTTTGCCCGCAACTCGGCGTTCCAGCGCGACTACGACTACGGCTACGACCGGGCCGGATTAATGGGCGTTCCGGTGCCCGACCGCAGTACCTACGAGACGCTTCGCAACTCGGTACAGCAGCTTCCGGGCGTGGAATCTGTAGCCGGCACCCGGCACCATATCGGCTTTGGCTACCGCTTTGTCACTGCCGAAGCGGAAGGTCAAAAGCGCGAAGTCAGCTACTTTGAAGTGGGTGAAAACTACCTGGAAGTGATGGATATGCACACCGTGGCAGGACGGTCTTTCGAGCCAAGCAATGAATCGGACTACTCGAATGCTTTACTGATTTCTCAAAAAATGGCTGCCGAGTTTGGCTGGAAAGCCGATGAAGCCATTGGGAAACAGGTTCGCATGGACACGGCCAGTTACACGGTGGTCGGTACGCTCCACGATTTTCACCAGCAGCACTTGTTCGAACCCATTGTGCCTTCTATGATACGCCTGGTTCGCTCCGATAAGTATTTTAATCTTATTATAAGAGCCAAACCTGCCGAACTCAAAACGGTGCATGACCGGGTGAAAGCAAGCTGGGCGCAGTTGTACCCGCTCAAACCGTTTCGCGGGTATTATCAGGATGAAGTGGGCGCAGAAGCTTATAAAGTCACTTCGAGCATTGCTACCATTTTCTCCTGGTTTTCCATTGTGGCTATACTGCTCACCGCTACCGGGCTGTTTGCGCTGGTATCCCTCACCGTTTTGAAAAAAATGAAGGAAATCGCATTGCGCAAGGTAGTAGGCGCCAAACCGCTGCAAATCATGGCCTTAGTCAACCGGGGTTACGTCTGGGTGTTTGCAATCGGGGCAATCCTGGGCTGCTCCGCAGGCTGGTTTTTGACCAAACTCTTGATGGACCTGATTTTCGTAATCAATGCCGGTGTAGAACCCTTTACGCTGATACTCGGCGCAGCTGTGCTGTTCCTGATTTCGGGGCTGACAGTGGGTTTAAAGGTGCGGCAAGCGGTGCGGACGAATCCGGCAGATGTGTTGCGCAGCGAGTAGGGGGTTGTCTTATAAGGCACGGTCCAAAAAGAGAGCAGAATTTATTTTTTATCGAGTGCTAAACTTTCCAGGTTTTAAAAACCTGGAAAGTTTCTGGTAGCGAAAACGAAATAAAAATTTGCGGTATTGCTAATTCTGATTCTTGTGTGACAACCCCTGACTGGATCCGACCCAATCAATCCTATTAATTCCTAAAAAGTATCACTGGCAGACTTTAACCTTACTTTTCCGTTATGATTAGAAATTACCTAGTCCTCGCACTCCGCAACCTCCAAAAACAAAAAGGCGCCGGTATCATCAACATTACCGGCCTGTCAATTGGAACAGCCATTGTCATTTTGCTCTCGCTGTTTGTTTGGGATGAATGGACTTATGATCGTTTCCATTCCAAATCCGACCGGATTTACCGCGCCTGGGTGAAGGAACATTTCCGGGGCGACGTGTTTTTCAACACCGTTACGCCGATTGTTCTGGGACAGGAGTTGCGCGATAATTTTCCGGAGATCGGGCAGGTTGCGCGGTATTTCACCGTGAATACGCTGGTTAAAAAAGGCAATTTTTCGGAACTGGAAGAGGTACATATTGCCGAACCTTCACTGTTTCAAATTTTTGATTTCAAACTGCTCAAAGGCGAACCTTTCGACGTGTTGAGCGATCCCAATTCGGCGCTTCTGACCCAAGAAATGGCCATTAAATATTTTGGCCATCCGGAACCGCTCGGCCAAACGCTCACCATGCAGATCGGCGGAGCATGGACGCATTTTAAGGTGAGCGGTATTCTTGAAAAAGCTCCCGGCAATTCCAGCATTCAGTATGGCATCGTTACGTCGTTTGAAAAAGCCAAAACCTGGATAAATCCCGAGGCACAAACCAGCTGGACGAATGTCATCGTCGAAACATATATTTTGCTCCAGGCCCCGGATCAGGTGCGCGACCTCGAAGCCAAAGTAGCGCCTTTTATAGATGGCAAGGTGGCCTCCGATTACAAACCGGGCGAATACCAGGTCGGGTTTCAAGCCCTGACAGACATTCACCTGAACAAAGATTTCCCCACCGGCATTGCAGCGGTAAGCGACCGCCGCTATCCGTACATCCTGGCGGGCATTGCGCTGCTGATCCTGCTTTTGGCCTGCATCAATTTTACAACCCTGGCGGTAGGTCGTTCCGTAACGCGGGCGAAAGAAGTGGGCATCCGCAAGGCCACCGGCGCTACTCGCGGACAGTTGATGGCGCAGTTCTGGAACGAGGCGATCGTCACATCAGCCGTATCAGTGCTGGCCGGCCTGTTGCTGGCGCGGCTGGCACTTCCATTTTTTAACACCTTGTCAGACAAACAGTTAGCCATACAATTTTCGCCAAAAACGCTGTTATTACTGACAGGTTTAGCGCTCGTGACAGGTTTGGTTTCGGGCATTTATCCCGCCCTGGTGTTGTCCGGTTTTAAACCGGTCCTGGTGCTGCGGGGTTCGGTTTCAAAAATGAGCAGCGGCAGGCACCGGGTGCTGCACAGTCTGGTGGTTTTTCAGTTTGTGCTCTCTGTTTTGCTGATTATCAGTACCCTGGTGATGTTGCAACAGATGCAATTTTTACAAAATAAAAACCTTGGATTCAACAAGGATCAGGTCGTTTCCATTCCTTACAAACGTTCGGGCGTGCGCTTGTCTGAGCAGTGGGAGGAAGGGAAAAAAGTAACGGAACTGATGCGCAGCGAACTGAACGGGAAACCGGGAATCCGGGAATTAGCCATGTCGGCCCATACATTTGGTACGCCCGGATGGGTCAATCTCGGTTACACTGAACCTGCCTCTCAGAAATTCCGGCGTTTTATGTTCAACGGCATCGACGAACTTTTTTTACCGATGCACGGCGTGGCGCTACAGTCGGGCCGCAATTTTTCAAAAGAAAATATTTCCGACGCCAAAGCGGTGATCGTGAATGAAGCCTACGCGCAACAATTCAATGTATCGCCGGGGCAACCCATGCCGGAACCCTTCCGCGCGTTCCAGGTCATCGGCATCACCCGCGATTTCAACTTTGAAAGCCTGCACAGTACGGTGCAGCCCCTGGTGATGGCTTACGATCCGGTGGCCGTCATTCGCACCGCGTCCGACTGGTCGTCCAATGACACCCCAAATCCCAAAATATCTATCAAAATATCCGGCGACAACCTACAGGCTACCCTCTCCACGGTGCGCTTGGCCTGGCAAAAAATAGCGCCCGAACAGGCTTTCCAGTATGCTTTCTTGGACGATACCATCGACAAACAATACCAGGCCGAAACCCGCCTGAGCCAAGTAGTGGGTATCGCCACCGGGCTGGCTATTTTGATCGCCTGCCTCGGCCTGCTGGGTATCGCCACGCTGACCATTGCACAGCGCACCAAGGAAATCGGCGTACGCAAGGTATTGGGAGCAACTGTGAGCGGTATTACCGGTCTGCTGGCTAAAGACTTTTTGAAGCTGGTTGCTATTGCTATCCTCATTGCCGCTCCGCTTGCCTGGTATTTTATGCGACAATGGCTCGCCGATTTTGCCTACCGCATCGACATACACTGGTCGATGTTTGTAGCCGGCGGTTTGATCGCTGCGGTTGTTGCATTTTTAACGGTGAGTGTTCAAAGCGTGAAAGCGGCGCTGGCGAATCCGGTGGAGTCGTTGAGAAATGAGTAGGTCCGAACAGGGTTCGGAGGTACATAAACTGTCCAATTATGATGTTAAGAACTCTTTTGTTGTTTTTCCTGATTTTCCCTTTTTCTGAGGGAGATAAGAAAAGTGCAGTCCAGCCGGATAGTAATTCGGCAGATCGCCCAAAAATCAGTTTTACTTTTGACGATGGCATTACAACCGACATGCCGGGTTATGCCTTCCGGGAATGGAACGCCATGTTGTTGCAAAACCTTGAAAAAGAAAGTGTTCAAGCGATTTTTTTCGTGACCGGAAATAATAAAACGGATAAAAAAGGCCGGTTTTTGCTGCAAAGTTGGAACGACGCCGGACACTCTATAGCCAACCACACATTTTCCCATCCCTATTACAACAGCGATAAAATCGGTTTGGAAGATTTCCGGAACCAGTTGCTGAAGACGGATTCCATTATTCGGCAGTACGGCAATTACCTGAAATTATTCCGTTTTCCGTACCTGAAAGAAGGCAATACAGCTGAGAAAATCGGCGGGTTCCGGGATTGCCTGCAAGCGTACGGCTACCGGAATGGTTACGTGACCATCGACGCTTCCGATTGGGCCATCGACAGCCGGCTGCGCAAAAAACTTGTTGCGCATCCGGATGCTTCCCTCGAACCTTTCCGGCAATTTTACCTCGAACACCTATACGACCGTGCCATGTACTACGAAAACCTGTCGCAACAACTGAACGGCAGGCACATCAATCACACGATTCTGCTACACCACAACCTGGCGGCGGCCTTGTTTCTGGATGACCTGATTGCCATGTTCCGCGAAAAAGGCTGGGAAATTATACCCGCTAAAGATGCCTACAAAGACCCCATTTTTCAGGAGCAGCCCGCCATCGTACCGGCCGGCGAAAGCCTGATCTGGGCAATGGCAAAACAAAGCGGCCGATTCGAGCAGTCGCTGCGATATCCGGCGGAAGATGAAGAATATGAAAAAGATAAAATGGACATGTTGGGGCTGTAGCCCGCCTAGATTCATTTCAGGTGGTATTTAAGATGATCCTGCTATGACGAAACGAGTAGTACGTCCGTCCGCGCACACCTTTTGTCCGAAAACGGACAAAACCGGAAGCAATAACTTCTCATAACTCCTTGAAAGTCATAGAATAACCAATCCGGCACGAACTGTGGAGCACTATAAGTTGACTTACCCTCCGCCTTATAGTTATGATCAGAAACTACCTTGTACTCGCCCTCCGCAACCTGCGGAAAAACAAGTTTTTTTCCGCAGTCAATATTTTCGGCCTTTCCGTAGGGCTGGCTTGTTGCATGTTGGTTGCATTGTTTATTTACGAAGAAACCCACTACGACCGCCACCACGATCGTGCCGGCGACTTGTACAAGGTCGGCACGACTTTTATTAAACTGGGAGAGCAGGGCAAAGACCGCGAACAAGCCACATACAATACGCCCGCCCCGCTGGCCGCCGCACTGAAACAGGAATTCGGGGAAATTGAAAAAACAGCGCGTACCCAGGTCGTTTTTGAACACGATAAAACCCTTATTCAATCGCTGGAAAACGGGGTCGTACAAAAAGCCCTGAACGAGCCGGAAGGATACTTTGCCGATTCCACGTATTTTGAATTGTTCCAATACGACTTTCTCGAAGGGAATGCCGTCAAAGCGCTGAACGAACCTCAAACAGTGGTGATTTCCGATGAAGTTGCGCGCAAATTGTACGGCAACCAATCCGCTTTGGGGCGCATTATCCGTATCAGCAACGGCTGGTTTGAAGGCGGCGACCTGGATTTTCGCGTCACCGGCGTATTCCGGCAGCCGGACGTGCCCACCCACCACAACGGGCATTTTTACATGTCACTTTATTCGGGCGAACTGGGACAATTCGTAAAAGAAATCACGAACCTGGCTACCAACAATATGTTCGCTACGTACCTGAAACTGCGCCCCGGCTCCGACGGCAAGGCCCTGGAAGCCAAACTACCCGCTTTTATAGACAAATACATGTCAAAAGACCTGAAAGAGCGCGGATTCGGTAAAGAGCAATTCCTGACAGCCGTTCCCGACGTACACCTCTCGGGTGTCGGTTCTATGGGGGGCGGTGAATTGTCCGGTAGTAAAACATATCTCTACCTGCTCGGCTCCATCGCCCTGTTCACCTTGCTCATCGCCTGCGTCAATTTTATGAACCTGTCTACTGCACGTTCGGCGCGCCGGGCCGCTGAAGTGGGCGTACGCAAATCGGTCGGCGCCGGTAAAGGGCACCTGGTTCGGCAGTTCCTCGGCGAATCCATGCTGATCTCCCTGATCTCCTTCGCGCTGGCACTGGCGCTGGCCTGGGTAGCCCTGCCTTTTTTTAATAAACTGGCGGAACAACACCTGGCTTTTTCGATCTCCAAAAATCTCGGCCTGTTCGGTAGTTTTTTCGGCCTCGCGCTCCTGACCGGCCTCGTGGCGGGCATTTATCCGGCGTTTTACCTGTCGTCATTCAAGCCGGTGGAAGTGCTGAAAGGGAAATTTTCCAACAGTCTTTCCGCAACGTTTTTGCGCAAAGGTCTGGTTGTGTTTCAGTTCGTGATTTCCGCAGGTCTGATTCTGGCATCGCTGGTGATCAGCGAACAAATGAAGTTTTTACAATCCACCGACCTGGGTTTTCAAAAAGACCAACAGATCGTGTTACCGCTTTCCAGCAAAGCTGCCTCGGCAGCCTATACCTCGCTGAAAGCGGAAATCGGCCGCGACAGTCGGATCATATCTGTCGGCGCCGCACGCTACTATCCCGGCATTATGAATGCATCCGATTCGGGTTTCCACCGCGAAGGACAATCGGTAGACGAGTCGATCATGACGCGCCGCAACCGGGTGGATGTAGATTTCCTGAACACGCTGGGTTTCCAGCCGGTGGCCGGGCGTTTGTTTTCGCCGCAATTCCCGACGGATACGGTCTTCAAACTCGTGGTCAATGAAACGGCGATCCGGAAATACGGTTTCACATCGCCGCAGGAAGCTATCGGACAAAAAGTCATGTTCACTTGGAACAACCAGGATTACCGGTACGATATCATCGGCGTGGTAAAGGATTTTCATTTTGAAAGCCTGCACGAACCCATTGCCGCGTTCGCATTCGAAATGCACCCCGTGCCGGATTACAATTACCTCATTGCGCATGCCAACGCCGGTACCGACATGCCTGCCCTGCTGCATTCCATCGAAAATACGTGGAAAAAGCTGGTGCCGGGCGAACCGCTGGAATACACTTTCCTGGACGCAGATTTTCAGAAAAACTATAAAACGGACCGGCAAATGGCCGGCCTGATCGGCAGTTTTACGGGCATCGCCATCCTGATCTCCTGCCTCGGACTGTTCGGACTGGCCGCTTTCGCTGCGGAGCGCCGGACGAAGGAAATCGGTATCCGGAAAGTACTGGGCGCCAGCGTAACGGGCATCACGGGTTTACTGGCCAAGGATTTCCTGAAACTGGTGGCCATCGCCATCCTTATCGCGTCGCCGCTGGCTTGGTGGGGATTGGATAAATGGCTCCAGGACTTCGAATACAGCATTGATATGAAGTGGTGGATGTTCGCACTGGCGGGTTTACTGGCCATTGCGATTGCATTTCTGACGGTGGCGGGTCAGGCCATGAAAGCGGCGCTGTCGAACCCGGTGAAAGCGCTGCGGAGTGAATAGTTATCGGTTATTGGTTATCAGTTATCAGGTTTCAGGCTGGAATGCTTTAAAAATGCTCCATTCATTCCCCTATACCGAATTGCTTATACTGATAATCAGCAGCCGATAAGGGAACAGAAAATAACCTTTCCTCTCCATTCCAGCCTGAAACCCGATAATTGATAACTAATAACTGATAACTTAATATGCTTGCAAACCATTTCAAACTGGCCGTTCGAAACCTGAACAAAAATAAAACCAGCAGCCTCATCAACCTGCTCGGCTTTACGCTCGGCGTGACGGCATGCCTGGTGATCTACGTCATCACGAGTTTCGAGTTGAATTTCGATACTTTTCACCCGGATCGCGAGCGTATTTACCGCGTAGTCGGGCAATCGAAATTCAGCAAGGCCGCTGAATTCGGCCCGATCGGTTTCGCACCGCGCGCAGTACCGAAAGCGCTGCGCGAGGAGGTAACCGGCCTGGAAACGGTAGCCAGTTTTCACAATGTGGAAATGCCCGTCACGATCCCTAATGGCGCCAATGGCGCCACGGAACCCAGACATTTTGAAAGAAGAAATATGGGAAACGACCACGCGCAAATTGTAGCCGTGGAACCGCAGTATTTCGATATTTTCCAATACGAATGGCTTGCAGGGAACCGGCAGGTTTCATTAAATGTGCCCAACCAGGTCGTCTTGACTGAAAAAAGAGCCCGCCTGTATTTCGGCGATTTGCCCTTAAGCGAGATCATGGGCAAAGAAGTAGTGTACGAAGATAGTATCCGCACTACCGTGAGCGGCATTGTAAGAGACTGGACGCAAAACTCGGATTTTTCGTTTACCGATTTTATTTCCCACAGCACCATCAATGCCAGTTCGCTGAAACAACAAATCAATCTGGAGGAATGGAACGACGTGTGGTCGGCTTCCCAGGCATTTGTGAAACTCCCTCCGGGCGTCAAGCACGAACAGGTCGATACGCAATTGGCCGCCTTTTCTCAAAAGCATTTCGGGCCCGATCACGGCACCGGCGATTTCCTGTTTATTCCCGCTTTGCAGCCGCTTTCCGACGTGCATTTTAATGCGGATTACCGGGATAATTTTTCCCGTCAGGCGCATTTACCGACGCTGTACGGCCTCATGGGAATTGCAGGGTTTATACTGCTCATTGCCGCTTTTAATTTTATCAATCTGGCAACCGCGCAATCGGTAAAACGAGGCCGGGAAATGGGTATGCGCAAGGTACTGGGCAGCAGCCGGAAAAGCCTGATTGCACAGTTTATGGGTGAAACGCTGATCCTGACTTTACTGGCGGTAGGGTTTTCGCTGATCGCCGCGCCGCAGGTATTGGACCTGATAAAATCTTTCATACCAGAGGATCTTACGTTTTCAGTTCTGCGTCCCGACCTGTTTTTATTTCTGGGTTGCATGACCTTGCTTACTACCCTGCTGGCCGGTTTTTATCCCGCCTGGGTAATGTCTTCCTATAAGCCAGTGATTACCCTGAAAGGCCCGAATGCGCTCATAGGAAATCAGAAAGGAAGTTTGCGTAAAAGCCTGATTGTCTTCCAGTTTACGTTTTCACTGGTCTTTATCATCGGTACTATTATCATCGGTCGGCAACTCGATTTTATACGCGATAAAGACCTCGGTTTTTCCAGCGATGCAGTCCTGCTGCTCGATACCAGGCAAGATGAAAAAAGCGCAGTGCTGGCCCAAAAACTCCGGCAACTTTCAGATGTGGATCGCGTCACGATGCAGTGTTTTGCGCCGATGGACAACAACTACATGCTGACCAAAATGATCTACAAAGGCGGCCCTTCGGAATTGGAGCTGGAAGTATCCGCAAAAATCGGCGACGAACAATTTATTCCTTTTTACGAATTGCATTTGCTCGCCGGGCGCAATTATTTGCCGGGCGACAGTGTGCGCGAACTGGTCATCAACCGGAGTTTTGTCAAAGCGCTGGGATTGCAACAACCTGAAAATGCCGTCGGGCAACTGCTGGAATTCAACGGTAAAAATTACGCTATCGCCGGTGTGGTTGCCGATTTCCACGAACAATCGCTGCATGGGTCCATCAAACCGACTTTTATCACGCATTTCCCGGACATGTCGAAAAACCTCGGCATCAAACTGCGCACACGCAACAATCAGATCAGCAACCTTCAAACCACACTCCAAAGTATTGAGGCGCAGTGGGCGAGCGTATTTCCGGACCGGAAATTTGAATACAGTTTCCTGGATGAGTCTATCGCAAAAGTATATGCATCGGACCGCAGAACGGCGCAGGTGGTGCAGGGCGCGACGGCCGTTGCCATCCTTATTTCCTGTATGGGATTATTCGGGCTGATTACATTCATGGCCGAGCAGCGCAGCAAGGAAATCGGGGTACGGAAAGTGCTCGGCGCTTCAGTAGCGTCAGTGGTCGGTTTACTGTCCAAAGAATTCCTGTCACTGGTATTGATCGCACTGGTCATTGCATCTCCCATCGCCTGGTTTTTTATGCACAAATGGCTTTCCAACTTCGCCTATCGTATTGATATTCAATGGTGGATGTTTGCCCTGGCGGGTTTAGGCGCTATGGTCATTGCGTTTTTGACGGTGGGTTTTCAAAGTGTGCGGGCGGCGCTGGCGAACCCGGTGGATTCACTCCGAAGCGAGTAGTTATCGGTTATCGGTTATCAGTTATCGGGGGTGTTTCAGGCTGGAATTTGAGAGGATAAAGCACTTATTTTCCCTTAACCGGATATGATAACTGATAACTGATAACTGATAACTGATAACTAATAACTAATTTATTGCCCTGCGAAACCTCTGGAAAAACAAATTCCAGTTGACCACCCTGATTAAATTCTTCACAAATGCTTGATTATCAACACAGATAACTGATAATCAATAACTAATGCTGTCCAATTATATCACTATCGCTTTCCGCAGCCTGTTAAAAAACCGCTTTTTTACAGGGCTCAATATCCTCGGTCTGGCAGAAGAATACACCCTTCAACCGCTGTCTGATATATACCTGCACTCCAACCGCCGCTATGAAATTGCAGACAATGGCAATGCGGCCAATCTCTATATTTTCGGGACAGTCGGATGGCTCATCCTTTTTTTGGCTGGTATTAATTATGTGAACATGGCGACTGCAAGCGCCTCCCAATATGCGCGAAGTGTTGGGGTGCGAAAAACCTTCGGGGCGCAGCGCGGACAATTGGCCTGGCAGTTCGTGGTCGAATCTGTTTCAACAGCATTGTTGGCGGTATTGTTGGCGGTATTGTTGGCACTGGCCTTTTCAGGTCTTTGTCAGCCTGTTTTCGAACGTTTGACAGGCAAGGCATTGGGTATCTTTGATGTGCCGGCATTGCCCGTACTGATGGTAGGTATGGCATTGCTGCTCGGTTTGACTGCCGGCGCCTACCCGGCTTTCGTGCTGTCGGGTTTCCGGCCTGCGGCGGTGTTGAAAGGTAACTTGAATGCAGCCGCCGGCAGTACGGGCATCGCAAGCTTGCGAAAAGTGCTGGTCGTGACGCAGTTTTCTATTTCCATTGCGCTGATTGTCAGTGTATTGGTTATTCGCGGGCAAATGGATTTTATCAAAACCAAAAACCTCGGATATGATAAAGATACGCTGCTGGCGCTGAAAGTAAACGGCGAGCAATCTGTGATCGACGGCATCGAGGCTTTCCGAAATGAAGTGACTGCTCAGCCGGCGCTCATTCGGGGTATGACGTTTGCCAATACGCTTCCCATCGGAGGCACGGGCAACAACGGCGCCACCACGATAGACAACAAGGGGAAACAAATACAAAGCGCTACCTACCGATACCGGGTAGACTATGATTATGCCGATGTGTTCGGGCTGAAATTTCGCGCCGGTCGCAACTTCTCGCGCCGGTTTCCGGCAGACGCCCCGACAGATTCGACGCAAAATTACATCCTGAACGAGGCCGCCGTGAAAGCCTTCGGTTGGGAAACGCCCGAACTGGCCATCGGCAAACCTTTTCAAATGAACGGACGGAAGGGACAGGTGATCGGTATTGTGCAGGACTTTCATTTCAACTCGCTGAAACACCAGGTAGAACCTTTGGCGATGCACCTGACAACAACCCGTTTTTCACAAATCGTCCTGCGCGTTGATATGGATCATGCTTCGCTAGCCATTGCCGAAATGGAAGCTACCTGGAAAAAACACTTCCCGGATGCTTACCTGGCGGGAGTGTATCCGGCGCTTTTTGCCAGCCGGTTCCGGCCGGTAGAGGTGTTTCAAAAAAACAGCCCAGTAGGCGCTAGCGGCGCGGGGCAATGGCTGCGCAAGTCACTGATCACCATACAATTCGCAGTCAGCATCGCCTTGTTGTGCGGCACGCTGATCATGCTGTCGCAACTCCGGTACTGGCAAAACATGCCCCTGGGTTTCGATGCCGAACAGATCATAACGGTACCGCTTTCAAGCGATAACCTCAACTCAGTGTTTTCGCCGGGCGATTCCACCCTGCGCCGCCGCATGAATGCTTTTGATGAAGTACTGCTGCAAAATCCGGGCGTCACCGAAGTAATGCCAACGGTGCAGAAAATTGTAGAACACGTGAAAGAAAAGCAGGCATTTTATGCAAAATAGACGTCGTTAAAAATAAAGTTGAGTGTATCAAAAGAGTCGAAGTAGAATGAGGCACCAAATTATTCTTGATTTTTTTTAGCCCAAAACTTCCCGAAAGTTTGAAACTTTCGGGAAGTTGCAGGTAACGCGAAATTAAATTTTACGCTAAAACTCTGGCTCAAGTAGTAATCAACTTTTGACATACATCTTACCCCATCTCCCCCAAAAACCCCTCCCGATACGCCCTCCCAATCGGCACCTCCATCCCCCCGATCTCCACATCCATCGCCGTAAATGCCGTGATTTTATTCCGGGCGACAGCAAATGACTTGTGCACCCGGATAAAACGGTTGGCAGGAAGGCTTGCAAAAAAATTGCCGATGGACACTTTGGTCATGATCTTCTGCGCGGGCATCACAATGCGCGTATAGTCTTTGATGCCTTCCACATAGAGAATATCGTCGAGTAACACCCGGATGGTTTTGCGGTCTGCCCTGACATAAATGCAGGCTTCCTCCTGTTCACCGGACGGGGTGGCGGCGGGCGACGCATGTTTTTCCAGAAATTTTTCGATGGCCTGCAAAAATCGCACGAAGGGAATGGGCTTCACCAAATAATCGAGCACGTTCAGGTTGAATCCTTCCACGGCGTATTCCCTGTAAGCCGTGGTGAGAATGATGGCGGGTTTGTTTTGCAGAGCGGCGATGAGTTCCATGCCGCTGATTTCCGGCATTTCGATATCGATAAAAAGCAATTCCGGTTGTAGCGTTTTGATTTGGGCGAGCGCTTCAACGGGATGGGTGGATGTACCGCAGACTTCAAACGCGCTGAATTTCGACAAATGCTGTTCGATGACCTTGATCGCCAGCGGCTCGTCGTCGACGATGAAACACCTAATTTTTTTCATCCCGCATATTGATTTCAAGCCTTGCGCTGTGTGCGTCGGGCAGGTTATGGATACTCAGTTGATGCCGGCCCGGATAAAGCAGTGCCAGGCGCTGCCGGATATTTTGCAGGCCAAGTCCGCCGCTGTGTTTTTTGTTTTCCAGACCGTTTTTTTTGCTGTTCCAGATATAAAAAACCAGGCTCCGGTCGTCGACCTGTAGTTCGATGTTGACCCGGAACAGGCCATCTTTGCCGGGGCCGCCATGTTTGAAACAATTTTCCGCGAAAGGCAGCAACAAGAGCGGCGCCACCTGCAAGTTATCGTTTTGCACGGAAATGTTCGTTTCGATGCGCAGGTGATCCCCGTAGCGCAATTGTTCCAGCCCGATGTAATTGTTCAGCAGTTGCACTTCTTTCGATACGGGCACCTTGTCCAGATTGGCCCGGTACACCAGGTAATCCAGCAGTTCGGTGAGTTTCAGGATGCTGTCGGCGGTCAGGTCCGACTTGGTCAGTGCAAGGCTGTAAATGTTATTCAGCGAATTGAACAAAAAATGCGGGTGCAACTGGCCTTTGAGCAGCTTGATTTCGGCTTCCGCCTTTGCTTTGATCAGTTCCAGGTTTGCCTGCTGTTTTGTACGGTAATCGCCGATGATATAGATACAAACGGCCAGCGCGATGATGGCGTAATCGCGGATAACATTTTTCAAGACTTTGGAAACAGGAATCCGGTAATACTCCTCGTACAGGATGTAATTCACCAATTCCATCCATTTTATCCGGCCATACAATGCAAACAGCGCGGTAAGCACCACGCATAAAACAAACCATCCCCAACGATCCGTTTTCAAAAAACGCGGCACTGCAAACAATGCGATAAAGTAGGTTGACAGCAGCAGCACAGGCAAAGAAATAAGCATCGACCGGAAAAATTGCAAACCCTCCCCCACCCTGATATGCACCAGGTTGGCGAAGTATTCCGAAACGACGAACATCATCCAGAATAGGATGTGAAAAGCGAGCGTTTTTAGTGGACCGGTTTGAAATTTCATGGAACCAAATAACGACAAAATCCCCGGGATGAAACGAAAAGCATAGCAACGACCGATTTGGGTAGAGCAACGGCGAATTTATCGCCCGAACGCCCTTTTATCTGTAAAACCTGCTGTTGCTCTACTCGGAGCGGTCGTTGCTATGCTTTTCGTTTTTCGGGCTTAAAGTGGGCATAAGTTTGTAAAAAATTTAGTTCACCAAACCATTTTAGTCATGAAAAACAAAGTAATGCAAATTTTCAATCTGGCCGCCCTCCTGTTACTCACTTGTTCCTTCGTTCCAACCCCTGCGCCGTCCGGCACACCTGTCAAAGATGTTGCGGCTGCGATGGACATTCCCGTTGGAGGCGCTCACTTGGTTTTCGCCGGAAAATTCGGCGGCGAGATCAGCAAAAGTGAAATATCCGGTCAAACCGAATTAAAAGTAGATGGCTGCGCCAGAGGCTCCCGGATTTTCGAGTACACCATCCACATCACAAAAGGTGGTAAAACAAGCAAACTAAGCAACCGCTCCAACGCATTGACCAGCGAAATGCTGGTAGCGCTAAAAAGTCTTTCCAAAGGCGACGAATTTGAATTCAGCAATACGAAAGCCTATCTGCCCAACGGGAAAGACGTGGTGGATGTGCATGCCAGGAAGTTTATGGTGGTTTGATCTGATCGTTTTGCCCTTATTAACTGATTATCAAACATGAGTCATCCCGAATTTTTGGAATGCCTTCAAACCAGAGCGGATTCAACGGTAGCACGGCCTTCAGGCCGTCGGGAAAAGGGCATTTATGCC
>JAYSZC010000006.1:0-5997 GCA_043738235.1 Lewinellaceae bacterium
CGACCGAAGCGGAATGGGAATATGCCGCCCGCGAAGGTGGCAAAAAAGTCAGGTTTGGCAATGGAAAAGATATAGCCGATCCGGCGGAGATGAATTTTAATGCTTCTGAAAACCTTAAACAGCCTTATTCGGTAACAGGCACATACCGGGAAAAAACAAGTCCGGTAAACCTGTTTAAACCCAATGCATTGGGCTTGTACGATATGAGTGGAAATGTGTGGGAATGGTGCGCCGATTATTACGCAGATGATTATTATCAACAATGCCAGAAGATGGGTACGGTAAGGAATCCAAAAGGGCCTGAAACGGGCCCGCTCCGCGTGGATCGCGGCGGCAGTTGGGTCGACCACGCGCAGCGCTGCCGCACTACGGACCGCAGCAGCAGCACGCAGGCGCCCCGCCCCAACGATATCGGCTTCCGCCTCGTCTTGTCGGCCCTTCCAGTCTAGTTGGGAGGTCTCTCCCGGGCGCCTGTGAGCAAGGAAGGTAGCGATAGCACTGCCTGGAGTGAGGAAGGGCTGGAGGGACGACAGCCCTGCGACACGGAAGAGCAGGGCGGAGCGGGTTTTTTATTCCAAAAATGGGTTTTTTATCGTCAACTTTTCATCAAGGACCATGCCGTGCTGCATATCTTTTATCGCTCATTAGCTTCGTCGCGGTTAAATCGGTAATCGGCAGGCAGGTTTATTTTATAACGACGCAGTCTTTTCAAAAAAGCGTCCGCACCGATTTTACCGGTTTCAACTTTTTGAATGACGATTTTCTGTTGTGCAAGCCACCCGCTGATTTCTTCCAATTCACTCATGGCCTCAATTTGAAAAATAACAGTCATGTCTTGAATTTTAGTTGTAATAATATGAGTTGATCCGTCATGGCCAAAGTTCAGTTATACCTACAAAAGTAAACGCTTTTCTTAAAAATGCCAACTGCCGTTGCTATACTGACGGGGTGACTCGAAGTCACCCCGTCAGTATAACCCGTTCACCCGCGGCGCCACCTCCTTCCCGATCAAATCGATCGCCCGCTTCAATTGTTCATGCGACAACCCTGCATTGTCCATCTGAAACGTCAGCCTGGAAATACCGCCCAGCGCCTCGCTATGCCGCAGTATTTTTTCCGCCACTTCTTCCGGACTGCCGATAATCAGCGCGCCTTCGTCGTGCGTTTGAGCGTCGAAACGCGCACGGGTCACAGGCGGCCAGCCGCGTTCGCGCCCGATTCGGGTAAACGTTTCGGCGTAGCCCGGATAATAATCGTCCATCGCTTTTTGCCGGGTTTCGGCCACGTAACCCAGCGAGTGCAGGCCCACTTTCAGTTGTTCCGGCGCGTGCCCGGCGCGTCTTCCTGCCTCCCGGTACAGATCGACCAAAGGGCGGAAACGGTGCGTTTCGCCGCCTATGACAGCCACCATCAGCGGAAGCCCCAGGACGCCGGCGCGGATAAACGACTCGGGTGTGCCGCCTACGCCCACCCAGATGGGCAGCGGATTTTGCAAGGGCCTGGGATAGATGGTTTGGTCGCGCAGCGCCGGGCGGAATTTGCCCGACCATGTTACGGTTTCATTGTTGCGGATTTTCAGTAAAAGCTCCAGTTTTTCGGAAAAAAGTGCGTCGTAATCGTTCAGGTCCAGCCCGAACAGCGGATAGGCTTCGATGAAAGAGCCGCGCCCGACCACCATTTCAGCCCGGCCCTGCGAGATCAGGTCCAGCGTGGCAAAGTTTTGAAATACCCGCACCGGATCGGCGGCGCTCAGTACCGTCACGGCGCTGGTCAGGCGGATACGTTTGGTGCGGGCTGCCGCTGCGGCGAGAATCAGCGTCGGCGCCGAATCGAGGAATTCCTTGCGATGGTGCTCACCGATACCAAATACGTCGAGGCCTGCCTGGTCGGCGTGTTCCATTCTTTCCAGCAGTTGCGCTAGTGCGTCTGCGCTGCTACCGGTGGCAGGCATGGCGGCAAAACTGTCGATTCCGATTTCCATACAATTCTTTTTTGGTATGCCTTGTAGTTGCGTAGAGCATAGTAACCACAAAGCGCACAAAGGGTTTCACGAAGGACACAAAGCGTGACGCACTTCGCACTATCTCCGCGTAATCTGCGCCCCGATCGCATTCAACCGCGTATCAATATGTTGATAACCCCGGTCGATCTGGTGGGCGTTGTGGATCACACTTTTGCCTTTGGCCGACAAAGCCGCGATCAGCAGCGCCTGTCCGGCGCGGATATCCGGCGAAGTCATTTCGATGCCGCGCAATGGATAGCGCCGGTCGAGGCCGATGACTGTTGCGCGGTGCGGGTCGCAGAGAATGATCTGAGCGCCCATGTCGATCAGTTTATCGGTAAAAAACAGGCGGCTTTCAAACATTTTCTGGTGAACCAGCACGCTGCCCCGAGCCTGCGTGGCGACTACGAGAATGATCGACATCAAATCGGGCGTGAACCCCGGCCAGGGCGCGTCGTAAATCGTCAGGATAGAACCGTCGATAAACGTAGTGATTTCAAAATGATCCTGCGCCGGAATATGCAGGTCGTCGCCCCGGCGGTCGATGTGGATACCCAGGCGCTCGAACGTGTAGGGAATGATGCCGAGGTGTTCGATACCGGCATTTTTGATGGTAATTTCCGACTGCGTCATGGCGGCCAGGCCGATGAAAGAGCCGATTTCGATCATGTCGGGCAGGCAGCGGTGGTTGGTGCCGCCGAGTTTTTCCACACCTTCGATCTGGAGCAGGTTGGAGCCGAGTCCCGAGATATTGGCGCCCATGCGTTGCAGCATCCGGCAGAGTTGCTGCACATACGGTTCGCAGGCAGCGTTGTAAATCGTGGTTTTGCCTTGCGCCAGCACAGCGGCCATGATGATATTGGCGGTACCGGTCACGCTGATTTCGTCCATGTGGAGATAAGCTCCATGCAAGCCGCTTGGCGGTTGTTCCACATAATAAATGTCCTTGTCGTCGTCGTATTTAAACTCCGCGCCTAATTTCTGGAAACCCAGGAAGTGCGTGTCCAGTCGCCTGCGACCGATTTTGTCGCCGCCGGGTTTGGGCAGGGTAGCCCGCCCGAAACGCGCCAGCAGAGGCCCGATCAGCATCACCGAGCCGCGCAAACGCTGGGCGTCGCGCATAAAGTTTTCCGAGCGCAGGTAATCTATATCCACCGTGCCCGCGCAAAACTCGTAGGTATCCGGGGCCGTTCGATCCACCGTTACCCCCAAACCCTTCAGCAGTTCGACGAGTTTGTTCACATCGAGGATGTCGGGCACATTGGATATCGTGACCGGGTCGTCGGTCAGGAGTACGGCGCTGATGATTTGCAGGGCTTCATTTTTGGCGCCTTGTGGGTGTAGTTCGCCGCTGAGTCGGTGGCCGCCGATGACTTCAAAACTGTCTTGTTGCATTCAGGATAAGGATAGATTGTTTTTTATGATATGGTTTTTAGAGGGCTCGCGTAGAGTACTGGAACACGGATTAAACGGATGAGACACGGATTTTTTCCCTCGTAGAGTGGTATAGATCCGTGTCTCATCCGTCAAATCCGTGTGCTATTAAAATCCCTAAATCGTTTTCAAATACTCCAGCACCGCTTTCCTTTCAATATCCGTCAGCACATCTCCAAAAGTATGCCCGCCGTTGTTGTACCCGGGCAGCGTGGTATCGTAGGTGTTGACATCCGTTTTGGAAGTTTCCACCGTATAGTTCCAGCCCATTTTTTGCTGGTTGAAGTCGGAATTGTCAAACGTGCGTTTCCAGAATTTGGGGCGCTGGGCGCTGTACAGCAAGTCGTCCAGTGTAGGCACCGAGGCATTGTGCAGGTATGGCGCGGTGGCCCAGATACCGTCCAAAGGCGGCGATACGTAACCTTTATTCGGCAACAATTGCGCCTTATGCGATCCCTGCGCGTACCAGCTGTTGTTGTACCAGGTATGGTATTCCGGGTAAACCTGGTACATATTCGCCAGGGAAGAATCGGTTCGGATCGTGGAAATTTGTATCAGCAAATTGGGATACGTTTCTTCAGCGCCGTAGGTACCGTGGCATTCGGCGCATTTACGTTCAAACAACACCTTGCCCTGTGCGGCCAGTGGCTGGTCGATAGGATATGGGTAAGCGGGCGCTTCCAAAGAGCGAATCCATTCCATCACATCCGGAAATTTCTGATCCACCTGCCGCGCCTCTGTGCTGTCGAGCATAGTCAGCATACCGGAAGCGGCAGACAGCCGGGCAAAATCGCCGCGACCCAATCCGTTGTAATACAGCGCGTTTTTCTTTTTCATCAGCCACCAGGCCGGTACATCGGTTGGTACGACCTCCACGGATATGTTAAATTGTGCAACGTCGATCCAGGCCAGGTCTGCTTGATTGCGGTGGGCCGACAGGGCGGCAAAAATTTTATCCGCCGGATTGACGCCGCGTGTTTTGGTCAGGATGTACGGGCCGACAGCCTGAGCAGAGCGGCTGGCGGGGTAATAGGCATTCCATTCGGGAGAATTCAAGCCGTATAAAAATTTAACCGCTATATCCGCCGTTTGGAAAGTAGAGGCCTGATTGGTGGTGTAATCTGCGGTATTATTGCCCAAGCCTACAATGAGCTGGCCGTTTATTTTTTCGGCATGGCAGGTCAGGCAGGTAGGCGCCACTACTTTTGCCCCATTGGAAGCGGTGACGACATTATACTGGAAAGGGATACCGTCGGCATCGCCGGTTCGGCCCAGGTCGTCGGGGCTGTTGCTGCCAAAAAATTGTTTAAACACCTGAAATGGAATACCGCTGCCGACATAGTTGCCGTAAATCAGGTATTGATAACCATTGACCGCATTGCCGTTGCGCTGGGCGGAGGGTTCCAGAAAACTGGCGCCGGCAGGCAGCCCCGGCGGTTCGGGGTCTGGTTGTATGACATCGTGCCGGCAATTGGCCAGCAACACGATCGCCGCGATCAATATCAGGGCGAGTGGAGAAAGTATTTTTGTGGGAATAGTCATCGTTTTTTGTTGCTAATATCCGATATTTTTTGCAAAATAATAACAAATGAAATGAACGAAATACTCAACTACGAACTGCTTCATATCGCTTCGGTCGTCATCACGGTGGGCAATATTGTGGCTTTGCTGCTGATTCTGTTTGCCGCCTATTTGTTCCTGAGGGTTTTGTCGGCGGTGTTGCGGCGTACCATGACCACAAGGTCGGTACCAAAAAGCCGACAGGATTCGTTTTTGCAACTGACCGGTTATGTTATCTGGACGCTCGCGATTATTTTCGGGCTGCAATCCCTGAGTGTGAACATCACATTTTTAATGGCCAGTTCGGCAGCCCTGCTGATTGGTATCGGCCTGGGTTTGCAAAACGTATTCAAGGATTTTGTTTCCGGCATTATCATCCTGCTGGAAGGAACAGTGAAGGCCGACGACGTGGTGGAAATAGACGGCTGGGTGGTAAAAGTAAAAGAGGTATCTTTGCGCACATCGCGGGTTGTTACGCGGGAAGACAATGTTGTAATTATTCCCAACCACAAGTTTATTGAGGAAAACGTTATCAACTGGACGCACAATGCCACGCCTTCCCGTTTTGAACTGAATGTCGGGGTAGATTACGCCTCCAACGTACAACAGGTAGAACAGGTGCTGCTGGAATGCGCCCTGCGGCACAAAGACATCCTGCAAAACGACCCGCACCGGCCCTACATCCGACTGATAAATTTTGGCAGCTCCTCGCTCGATTTTCAGATCATTTTCTGGAGCAATAACATGTTCCGCATTGAGTCTGTAAAAAGCCAGTTGCGCTTTGCTATTGTCGAGGCATTTCGCCGGAACGACATCAGGATTCCTTTTACACAAATAGTGCTGCACCAGGCGGATATCGCCAACAGAGCAGACACTTCTGAAAGTTGAGTGGTTGAGTATGTTGAAAGTTGAGAGGGTGTCTCATAAGAATCAGGATCAGAAATGGCGCAAATTTTTATTTCGTTTTCGCTACCAGAAACTTTCCAGGTTTTTAAAACCTG
>JAYSZC010000007.1:0-5992 GCA_043738235.1 Lewinellaceae bacterium
GAACGCTGCAATTTTTCCCCTGCGCTCGGGTTGATGCAGCAGTTGCCACTGGGTGCCGGCAGGGTACGGGTAGTTTTGCACCTGCGCATCGGTGCCGTCGTCGGAGCCGTCGGTTACAAACAAAAAACGCATGTGTGATGCCGGATAATCGAGAGCCAGGCAATTGGCGATTTTCCGGGTGATCCAGTCTTTTTCATTGTAAGCGCACACCACCACGCTTACCTCCGGCAGGAAGATGGTCTCCGGCAGGGTTTTGTGAAACCATCTTTTTACGCTCACACACAGGAATAACACGATTCCATACCCAAGGTAGGCATAAAATACGATAAACATGCCGGCCCAGAAAACCGTTTTAAGTAGTTCAGTATGCATGAATCGGAAGCATTTCGTGTGGCGAGACTGCCATTGGCAACGCTGCAAGAGCAGCACAAAGATAGTCAGGCCTTTTACTGCGCTACTTTTAAAATATTTTTGAATACCCCAAACATCCACAGTCTTCCCCATCTCGTATGTACATGAAATGAAGTTTTTATATTCAACTGCATGAAGTTTAAATTATTAAAGGAATATTTTAAACTTAACAACCCATTACCGATGAAAATAAGAGTGTAAATTGTTGGTTTTGAACAGATAAATACTATCTTTGCAACATAGACTTTTTATTAACATAAATTGATCGACCAATTTTAAAGTTTGGCGCAATCCTTGACATATATCTCGTATACGGATATTGCACCCGTCTGATTTTTTCGCCTTTGGCAAATCTTCTCGTTATATTTTAATCCTCAGTACCTATGTCGTCGAGTACTTCTGAGAGTAAAGCAAACACAGTTTTTTAATCCAACACAATTTTAATCACACGATAAATCGTGCAATTCCATGAATAAAAAGGTACTTATTGTTGAAGACCACGACAGTCTTCGATACATTATTGGCGCATTTCTCTCCAAAAACTTTGAAGTCGTTGGAGCGCGCAACGGACTTGAAGCCATGGGCTGGCTCAGTAAAGGTGTAATGCCTGATGTCATCGTCACAGATGCCCGTATGCCCGAATTAGACGGCGCGTCTTTTCTTTCCAATATTCGATGTAGCGGACTTTTTTCCAAGATTCCAGTCGTCATTATCAGCGGTGCTGACAGCAACGACGAGGAACAAGAGTTTCAAAAACTGGGAATATCTGCGTACATACGCAAACCGTTCAATCCGATCCATTTACAGGATCGCCTGATCCAAATTGTTGGTTAGAAACCCGTCGATGTCGCTTCAGATCGGAGCGGGAATTCAGCTTTAAAATCCAAAGTCTTTGAATTGACGTATAATTCAGAAACAGATGGAGTATTGCTGATATTTTCCCTGTAGACTCTTTATTGCTGAGCATGCTGCGTGTTAAGAAATTTTCTTAATCATGACCTTTTTGCACTGTCTATAGAGTTTCCACGATTTATCCTGATGCAGCATCGAAACAAACCGCTGTATTATGAACACCTCTTTTACAAATGAGATTGCACCGCATCCGATAACTCGAAGGATATTCTTTGTAGGATTTGAAAACACCCTGCAAAGCAATATTTTACATTTCCCGCCAGGAGATCCGAACTATATTCCTTTAGTAGAGAATAACCCCTTCAAAGTGTTTCAATGGCTGCTGAAGCATATCGGCAACCCTGAAACTGCGGAGCAAAGCGCTGTTTTTTTCAAATCGGACTGGTTGGTAAACGACCATTTCCGCTTGTCCCGACAGATCATGGCGCACCCGGGCCTGAAACGTATCCCGCAGATCGTGCTGGCAGACGGCGCTTGCCCGGTATCAACGGAAACGCTGATTGCCAATGGTATAGACGATTGTTATGAAACGCCCGTGGAATGGAGCGCTTTGGTCACCCGGCTGGAATTTTTGATGCAGTACAAACAAAAGATACAGGCACATTCCAAACAGGTTGTTCAGGATAACTTTGAATTCAAAATTCCCCTGCTGAAACGTTTGGTAGATGTAATCGGCGCTGTTTTAGGCATTGCTTTATCGGCGCCTATCTGGATACTAACGGCTATTGTCATCCGTCTGGAATCTTCCGGCCCTATTCTGTACCGCTCTAAACGCGTGGGCACGGGCTATCATGTTTTCAGTTTCTGGAAATTCCGTTCCATGTACAAAGACGCCGAGCAGCGTTTGCTGGAATACCGGCACCTGAACCAATACACAGGCGCCTACCCCGTTTTTATTAAATTGACACATGACCCGCGTATCACACCGATAGGGCGTTTTATCCGCAAATACAGTATTGATGAAATTCCGCAGTTGCTGAATGTATTGCGGGGCGATATGTCGCTGGTGGGCAACCGCCCTTTGCCGCTCTATGAAGCCGAACGGCTTACCTGTGATGAATGGAGCACCCGTTTTATGGCGCCTGCAGGCATTACCGGGCTGTGGCAAGTGACCAAACGCGGTCAGTCGAATATGAGTACGGAAGAGCGCATTAACCTTGATATTGTGTACGCACAAAGCAATGATGTCTGGGCTGACTTGCGGATTATGCGCAGAACCTTCGGGGCATTTATCCAGCATGAGAATGTCTGAAGCGAGGGTAACGGTTATTACAGTTAATTTCAATCAAGCGGAAGTCACCTGCGAATTGCTGGAAAGCATTCGACGGCAGCCTTATCGCGCCGTAGAAGTAATTGTAGTGGACAATGGCAGCCGGGAAAATCCCGCAGCGTTGTTCAAAAGCCGGTTTCCGGAAGTAATTTTCCTGAGGAGCGAACAGAACCGGGGTTTTGCCGGCGGCAACAACCTGGCCCTGCCTTACGCAACAGGCGCTTACCTTTTTTTTGTCAATAATGACGCGGAATTAACGGACAATACGATTGAAAATCTGTTGCAAGTGTTTGAAAAACAGCCACTTGCAGGTATCGTCAGCCCGCTGATTTGTTATGCGCCTGAAATAAAAGAAGGCGCTGCTCCGAAGCCTGGTTTGATACAATATGCCGGTATGACGCCTATACACCCGGTCACAGGGCGCAACCTAACCATTGGCAACGGAGAAACAGACCGAGGACAATTCTCCCGGGCGGAACAAACCGCATACGCGCACGGCGCAGCCATGATGGTACCCAGGCGGGTTTTGGAGGAAGTTGGACCGATGAACGAAGATTTTTTCCTGTATTACGAAGAATTAGACTGGTGTGAGCGCATCCGGAAAGCGGGGTGGCAGATTTGGGTGCAACCTGCCGCGCGCGTGCTTCACAAGGAAAGCTTTACGGTGCAAACCCTGGGCGCATTAAAAACCTATTACCTGACCCGAAACAGGGTACGGTTTATGCGGCGTCATTTCGGCCCTTGGCAACGCGCTGGGTTTTATGTTTTTTTATGCCTCGTAACGGTGCCGAAAAATGTAGCCGTTTATGTTTTACGCGGCGAATGGTCTAATTTGCGGGCTTTTCTGCGGGGAATTTCAGACCATGATTGACAGGATTTTGTGATTTACATTGCTTTTTGCCCTTTGCAACTTTGCCCTTTTACTTATGGCATTTTTATTACACGGCCTTTTTGTACTGCTCGTTTGCCTTTTGCTGGCGCAACTGCTGTATCCGTTTGTGACAGTTTTGCTGGCGCAACTTTTTGGTAAAGAAAGACTTGATCCGAAAAAGGAGGAGACCGAAACCGCCTTCGATTTCGCCTGTATCATCACCGCCTATCGCAACGCTGCCATCGCCAAACCCTTAGTGGAGTCGTTGCTCAGGCAAACACACGATCGACACCTGATTTATTTAGTTGCGGATGAATGCCCCGAATTCAATTTTGATATTTCGGATGAACGTTTCATGTTGCTCCGCCCGGAATTGCCGCTTCGACTGAAAGCCAAAAGTATCCTGTATGCCATTGCACATTTCAAACGCAACCCCGATTATATCGCCGTATTTGATGCCGACAACCTGGCGCATCCGCAATTTCTGGAAGAAATCAGCCGGTATGCCGCATCCGGCTGGAAGTGCATCCAGGGACAACGGACAGCGAAAAACCTGGATACCAATTATGCCGCCCTCGACAGTATGGGCGAGCATTATAAAAATTACGTGGAGCGCTATGTGCCCTGGTTGTTGGGTGGCTCGGCGGTCGTCAGCGGCTCGGGTATGGCTACGGAAACCAACTTGTACAAAGCCTATCTCGCCTCTCCCGAAATAGAACAGGGCCAGCATCAATGGAAAAAGATGCTGCAGGAGGATAAAATTCTGCAAAACTTCATACTTCGGCAAGGCAGTACGATCGCATACGCCCGCAAGGCGCTGGTGTACGACGAAAAAGTGGATACCGGCACGGCAGTGGAAACACAGCGCAGCCGCTGGCTTTTTTCCTATTTTCAAAATCTACCCAATTCCTCCCGGTTGTTGTGGCGCGGACTGACCCGCTTGAATTTCAATCAATTGTATTTCGGCTGGGTCACGATTGCCTTGCCCATGTTTATACAGGTTGGGTTGGGCGGAATGCTGGTATTGGCCGGACTTTTTATATCGCCATACCTGTCGCTGGCGCTGCTACTGGCACTGGTTATTTTTGTGTTGAATATCCTTTGCGTACTCCGGCTCGACGAGGCGCCACAGCCTGTGTGGGATGCCGTCCGGCAGGCGCCGAAGTTTGTATGGCGGCAGTTTATCGGACTGTTTAAAATGCGCAACCCCAACAAAAATTTCCAGCATACCGAGCATAAAAAATATGTTTCCGTGGATGATGTGGTGGGTCGTTCGGAACAACCCCCGTCAAAACAGCCTAACAAACCGTGACACAGCGCATAGAATACATTGATTTTGCCAAAGGATATGCGATTTTTACCATCGTGTGTTACCATGCTTTGCAGCAGCTGGCAATGTCGCCTTTGTGGCAAAAAGCGATTGTATTCGGCGGCACGGGTGTTCATTTGTTTTTTTTGCTGTCCGGTTTCGGCTTAGCCTGGTCGTCTTCTACAGAATCGACCCTCCAATTTTACCGGCGCCGGATGATTAAAGTGTGGTTTCCCTATGTGCTGGCGCTGACGCTCAGTCTTATAGCAGCCATTACCCTGCATATTTTCACCGACCGCTGGGATGCCTGGCTGGCCGGCGTAGCGCTGTACCAGATGTTTTCAGCACAGTATATCTTGGGTTTTGGCGGGCATTTTTGGTTTATCAGCGCGATTTTGCAGTTTTACTTGGTGTTCCCTTTGTTGGCCCGGCTTCAGCAACGCCTGCCTGCCCGGTATTTTCTGTTGCTGTCTTTTTTACTTTCAATCGGCTGGTGGCTGACGGTTTATGTTACAGGAAAAAGTGATCTACGCAACTGGAACAGTTTTTTCCTGCAATTCTTGTGGGAATTTGCGCTCGGCATGGCTTTGGCTACCTGGATGCGGCAACAAAAGCAGGAAAACGCGGACAGGATACAAAAACTGTTGGGCGGGCAAAGCTCTTATTGGTGGGTGTCCTTGCCAATCGGGCTTTTATGCACGGGATGTATGATTGGGATGATCCTCAAAATGGGCGAACCCGGGCGCGTTTTTAACGACGTGCCTGCGCTGCTGGGGTACACGGCGCTGAGCATTTTTCTGTACCAGGCGGGTCGGCGTTGGCTGCCGCTGCTGAATCGTTTTTTTATTTGGGTCAGCAGTTTTTCTTATTCATTGTACCTCACCCACGTACTGGTGTTGCACCTTTGCCTGCTGGCGTTGGGGGTTTCCATATTGACCGTTCCGACGCTCCTGCTTTACTTAGGGCTGGCCTTGCTGACAGGGATAGGGTTTGAGAGGGCGAGAAGTAAGAAGCGAGAAGTAAGAAGCGAGAAGTGAGAAGCGAGAGGTGAGAGACATCCCTTTTGGCTGCTCTTGTTGTTTTATCTTTTTAGCCTAAATTGGGGTTGTGTCAAAAGTCAGATGTTTGAAAACCTGGCCAAAGAATACCAAATAAAGTTTTGGTCGGGTGCTAAATTTGACAACTTTTTGAAAGTTGTCAAATTTTCACATTGCATTTG
>JAYSZC010000008.1:0-5984 GCA_043738235.1 Lewinellaceae bacterium
CCGTGCCGCCCTGGCAGGCCGTTACTGTTTGAAGGCTCATCTGGCCGGCTGAACTGGTACAATTACAGTTGAAACTGCCTGAAACTGCCGCTGAAGAACAGCTATTTGCATCGGTGACCACAAAGGAATAGGATTGGCCGCTCAGGATAAAATTTGAGGTAAATATGCCGTTGGTAACTGTTCCGCCCGGAATCGAGTACGGCGGCGTCCCACCGTTTACCGGGAATGAAACCCTATAGCTCTGATTGGTGCCTTCACACAGGGTTGTTAGGGGTCCGGTAACCGGATTGGGGTTAAAATTGATGAGCACCGTCGCATCGTCTGTACAGGCGCCATTCGATTCTGTCCACCTGAATGTATATGCGCCGGGCTGGCTGACGGTGACACTGGATGTCGGACTGCCGGCATTGGCAAAATTAGCAGTACCGGGACCCGATACTGTTGTCCAGGCGCCTGTGCTGCCTGCCACACTGTTCACTGCCTGCAGGTTGATCGTTGTAGCGCAGGTAGAAGCCGTGCTTCCTGCATTGGCATTCGGCACTGCATTGACCATTACTGGGAAGCAGGCTTGTGGCCCGGGTCCGCAGGAGCTGAGTGCGGATGCGCATACCGTGCCTCCGGTTCCGGCGCCCCAGTTCACCACAAGGTTCGTTGTGTTTTGTCCTGAAACAATCGTTCCGCCGGTCACCGTCCATTGATAACCGGTTGTATTGGGTATGGCTGGAAAGGAATAGTTTCCATTCGTGCCGGAACAAAGCGTTGCATTGCCGGAAATAACCGGTTGTGGAGGAGGTGCATTCAAGGTTACGTTCAGGCAATTTTGATTGCTGGTTCCACACGAATTGGCAACAGTGGCACACACGCTTCCACTTGTAGCACCGGCATTCCAGGTTACCTGAATGGAAGTTGTCCCATTGCCGCTTGTTATCGTTCCACCGGTAACCACCCAGTTGTAACTGGTAGCGCCTGTGATGACTGAAACAGTGTAAGTCCCCGTGCCGCTTGCGCAGGCAACACTACTGCCGGAAACCAGGGGCGGACCTAGTATACCGGTAATGGTAACGGGCAAACAAATATTTGCAGTGGTGCCGCATGGCCCTGATACATTGACACAAACAGAACCGTTGGGGCCAAGACCCCAAAGAACTGTAATACTGTTGGTGCCTTGGCCGGAGGTGATGGTACCTCCCGTTACTGTCCAGTTGTATGAATTGGCATTAGGAACCGCAGGAATACTATACGTTCCGCTTGTGCCGGCGCATACAACAGCACTACCCTGGGGTTGCGTGCCGGTCACTGTCGGATTGACAGTGACCGGCATACAGAACGAAGTACTGGGGCCGCAGGGGTAGTTGGCAACCACACACACATTTCCACCGGTGACATTATTCCAGGTTACGTTCACCGAATTGGTAGTACCTCCTGAATTTACGACTACCCCCGACGGGAACGTCCAGGTATAAGAAGTTGCACCGGGTAATGCCGGCGTACTGAATGTCGTAGTGGTTCCGGCACAAATAGCGCCGGGGCCGTTCATGGAAGCAGGCGGGGTTAGTGTACTCACCGCTTCCGTCACTACGACCGTGGCAGAATCACAACACGCCGCTCCACTCGGATTCGTTCGGCATACCTTTAATTTATAGGTGCCCGGGTCATCGACCACAGCACTGACGTTGGTAGTACTGCCTACAATATGGCCGCCGTTACTGGCTGTCCATTGGTAAGTACCCGGACTGCTGCCTGTACTTGTTAAGGTGACGGTGGGTTGCGTACAGGAAAGTTGAGGCGGAGGGGGAATGACAACATTTGTGATGAGCAGAACCACAACTAATCTTACGGTCGTATCGCATTGACCTGCCGATCCCGGTATAGTACGTGTAAACAGACCTGCGGTACAAGCATTGGGGAAGCCGGGTTCGATAGAGCAGTTGCCCTCACAAATTGTATCCCGGACATTTACGATAACCGGCGGAATGACATTCAGTACCAGGGTGGCTGTATAAGGACAGCCGTTTTGATTAAGATTTCTTACATAAACTCCTGTATTACAATAAGTTGTTCCAAAAAAGGTGGTGCACTGCGGAGCACATAGATCCTGGTTGACTATAATGTCATCCGGCGCCGGATTGACAGTTACGTTTACACAGTTACTGGTGATTCGGCCGCAAAAAGGAGGTGAGCTCGAATTCAACTGAGTAAGCAGTTGAGCCGTGGTAAGCGAACCATTGGGCGCAGGAAACAAAGGCTCATCACCCAGCAGATAAGACATACCGCAGACCGTGTAAGATCCGGGCGCAAAGGAGCTAAGATCCGCATCCGCATCATAACCCACAATAATACCGCCCGGATTCCGGCTGATTACATAGGTGTAAGCATATTCGCCGGCAGGTGGGGGAGGATTTTGTGGAGTATAGGTGGGAGGCAGGTTTAAATTCAGATTGGATGATCCTTCACAAAATGTTACATCGTTTTGTGAAAGCGCTCCTGCATTGGCGGCGCAGGTGAAACAGTCGATACAGGAAGGATCGCAAAAGATGATCTCATAGTCGAAAAATGTTCCGACGTCCATTGCCTGCTGGTCCAATACGGTCATGGTCCATTGACCGTTGACAGGGCCGGTCAGGGTATTCAGGCACCCGATAGCAGGATAGTATTCGCCAGTGTAGTTCCCATTAACGACCCAGTTCTCGTTGTTATGCCATGTACTGGCAATACCGGGGTCAGGCGCAGCAGTCGAAGTACAGGGTACAAACGTCACATCCCATTCCGCACCATCGGTTTCGCCAAAAAGACCGACCGGCCCGATCAGGGTTATGACCTGTCCTGACGGAGATGTCAAAGTGATGCGCAAGTCCCCGATATACTCATGATCAAGGTGCAGTCGAACACCACAAACGCCTTGGCCGTTTTGGCCCAGCGTAGGGTTGCAGGCATTTTGAACATTCAAAAAGAAACTTCCCGTAAAACCATCCGGCATAAACTGCGGGCAGTTGGTACAATTACACGGCGTCTGCGAAAAGAGCGCCTCAGAAGAGAGAAAAAAGAAAAAAATGAACAGCTTCCAGCTGTGAGTTGTACTCTTTTGGGTGAAAGTCATGTACCTCCAAAGATTAAGCATCGGTAATTAATTTGGCTGAATGAATCCGCCTTTTGCGAATATTTTGTCAGCAACACAGAAAAAGGCGCTGTCCCAAAAGTTATTTGGAGAGTATGTTTTTGTTAAGCCCGCGTAAAGTAAAAACAAATTGTAATTTTTAGACAAAAATGTACGCTCCGGATAATTTTAACACCGCTCCCTCATTCAAATGGTATTTTTGCCATTATGAAAATGATTCAATCATGCAGAAATTGAGGGTATTTTTTGGCGCCGGATTCATATCACAAGACTTGGGCTTATCTCAGATTAACGCAAGGTTAAGAACGCTGCCCGTGTTCTTAACTTTATTTTTATTCTTTGTCTTTTTTTTACAATTAAATGCCCAGCACGGCGATGGTCTGCTGGTCAGAATGCAGGACGGTTTGTCGCCTGTTGTATTGCTTCAGCGCTGGGAACGGTCGTTTCAACAAGCTATAGTGACAGAAAAAAAAATTTCGGGGTCATTAAATATCTGGCTGCTGGAACGCACGGGTGAAACCTCTGAATCGACAGATTTGCTGCAATGGCTTCGACAGCAGCCGGAAGTGCGCGCCGCCCAGTTCAATCATATCCTGACTGACAGAAATAATACACCCAACGACCCGCTTTTTCCGGCACAGTGGCAGCTGCTGAATACGGGGCAAAACGGAGGCTCCGTCGGCGCTGACCTGGGCGCATTGCCTGCCTGGGATATTACCACCGGCGGACTTACGCCTGCGGGCGATACCATTGTGGTCGCTGTTATTGATGGCGGACTTGCCGCTTCGCATCCCGATATTGCCCCCAATCTCTGGTACAACTGGTCTGACATACCCGGCGATAATATTGACAACGACAACAATGGTTTTACCGATGATCGAAAGGGCTGGAATGTCTGGACACAAAATGATCATATTCAGGGAAATTCTACTGCGCACGGGACGCCCGTAAGTGCCATTATCGGCGCTAAAGGAAATAACAATACCGGTGTAGCAGGCATTAACTGGCATATCAAAATCATGTTTGTAGCGGGGGGCGGCACGGAAGCGGCAATCCTGGAAGCATACGATTATATCTGGCAGGCCAGGCAACGATATAACAACACGCATGGCCAGGAAGGCGCTTTTGTTGTGGCTGTCAACTGCTCCTGGGGCGCCAACTACGGCCTGCCGGAAGATGCGCCGCTCTGGTGTGCAGCCTTCGATACGATGGGGCAGGCCGGCATACTGAGCATCGCTTCTACTGCTAATATTCCGGTCGATGTGGATGTTTCAGGCGATTTGCCGACTACCTGTTCCAGTGATTTTATGGTAGCGGTGACCAGCATCGACCACAGCAATCAAAAGGCAACGAACGCTGCCTGGGGCGCACAACATGTCGATTTGGGGGCCTATGGCCAGGATGTTTATACCGCTGCACCCAATAATTCTTATGGTACTTTCTCCGGCACCTCTTTTGCCGCTCCGCAAGTGAGCGGCGCCGTGGGCTTGTTGTATGCTGCGCCTTGTCCCAATTTAATCAGTCTGGCAAAAAGAGATCCGGCTGCCGCTGCATTATGGGTCAAAAATTTGATGCTGGAAAATGTTTCTCCAAATGCTGATTTGAATGGTATTACAGTGAGTGGCGGCGGGCTGCACTTGTATCAAATGTTGCAGCAATACGAAAACCAGTGTGCAGCCTGTCCTGCGCCATTTGATCTGCAAAGTCTGAGCATAAGCGATCATGCCGCTTTGTTATCCTGGATTGGTATGGCCGATTTTGATGCCGTAAAAATTCGCTGGCGTAGCTCGGGCAGTGCGGAATGGTCGGTGGTGGAAGGGGCTCAAAGCCCTTTTCTGTTGGAAAACCTCCCCGTTTGTACTTCGTATGAATTTGCTGTCGCTGCCTTTTGTATTTCCGCCGGAATCTGGAGCGACTGGTCGGAAACAATTACATTCATCACCGATGGCTGCTGCAATGTTCCGGCTTCCGTACTGATAAACCAGATAGGCGCCACGGAATGCGCGCTCAACTGGCAGCAGGTGCTTGCCGGGGATAGTTATCAATTGCGCCTTCGGGCAGTCGGCACTTCCGTATGGGAGCATTGGGAATCCAGCGCAGATACTATTCAAATAACAGGTTTGCTGCCCTGTACTGCGTATGAATTGCAAATTCAGACTGTTTGTGATACGGGGAGTACGATGTATAGCGCTCCTTTGTTTTTTCAGACGGCCGGTTGCGGCTCCTGTCTGGATGCCAATTATTGCTCTGCCGCTGCAGGCCAGTCTACCTATGAATGGATTGACAGCATTTCCGTAGGCAGTTGGGGGCATCTTTCGGGAACAGCCGGGGCGGGCTATCAGAATTTTACGGGTATGTCGGACACCGTATTGCAAATTGCTCCACAAACTACTGTGCCAGTGCATATTACACCCGGTTTTGCAGGTCTGGCGTTCAAGGAGTTTTTTAGAATTTATATCGACTATAATATGGATGGTGATTTCAGCGACATCGGCGAATTGGCATTCGACCCCGGTTATGCCCATGACGGATCTATTTCCGGGTACATTACAACGCCTGATTTTAACTCCCAGGGCCTCACCCGGATGCGGGTAATGATGAAATTTAAAAACCTGACCAATACCATGCCGCTGTCCTGTGAATCATTTGACTATGGGCAAGTGGAAGATTACTGTATCGAATTGTTGGGCGAATCGACCCCTTACACCCTGAGAACAAGCCAAGCGATGGAATTAAAAATTTATCCGCAACCGGTGCATGATTACGTGCGCGTCGTTTTCCCGGAAGATATTTGTAACGAGTGGATTTGGTCTATCCATAATATGAACGGGAGTCTCATCCAGTCCGGCAAACAATTGTTGGGACGGTT
>JAYSZC010000009.1:0-5981 GCA_043738235.1 Lewinellaceae bacterium
GACGCGCTGGATGCTACGGTGGATTACAAGGCCCGGGATTCCATGTGGTTTGATGTTAAAAACAAACAAGTGCACCTCTACGGAGAAGCGACTGTCAAATATACGACCCTAACCATCACTGCCGGTTACATTTTGCTGGATTATGGTCGCAATGAATTATCCGCACAGCAATTTCCCGACTCTACCGGCACGCTGACGGGTCTTCCCGATTTTAAAGACGCCGAGCAGGCTTTTACGGCCACGCGGCTGCGTTATAATTTTAAATCGAAAAAAGGAATTATCTACGAAGCCCGCACCAAACAGGAAGATTTGTTCGTGTTGGGAGAACGGGCCAAATTCATCGGTTCCACTTCGGTGGATACCACCCTGAAAGCGCAAAACACGATTTACAATTCCAATGCCGTGCTGACCACCTGCGACCATGTGATTCCGCACTACGGCATTCGTACCAAAAAATTAAAAGTAATTCCCAATAAATTGGTGGTAACAGGGCTTTCCAATCTTGAAATCGGGGGTATTCCAACCCCTTTTATTTTGCCATTCGGTTTTTTCCCGATCACACAAACCCGGAAAGCGGGCGTGATTATTCCACGCGACTTTGAATTTGCCGACCAGGAAGGTTTTGGTATCAAGGACTTCGGCTGGTACCAGCCCATTTCAGAGCACATGGACGTGACAACCATTTTTAACCTCTACACCAGCGGCTCCTGGGGGGTGACGGGCACGGCTCGGTACAATGAACGCTACAAATACAACGGTGATTTTCAACTGCGCTTCAACAACCGTATTCGCGAAGATAAATTTGCAAAAAAAGTATCGAACAAATCCTTCGGCATCCGATGGACGCATGCTCAGGACCCCAAAGCCCACCCGACGCGGCGCTTCGGAGGCTCGGTGAACATCGAAACCAACCGCGACCAAAACCGAAACCGCAACGACTACGCCAGCGTTTACCAGAATACGCTGAGTTCCAACCTGAATTTTTCCAAAACGTTCCCGGGCAAACCATACCAGTTCAACGCCGGTCTGCGCCACTCGCAAAATACCCAAACCCGCGTCATGGACATCAGTCTGCCGAGCGCGACCTTCACGATGCAGCGTATTTTTCCTTTCAAACAGAAGGAGCGTGTAGGCAATGAAAGATGGTATGAAAAAATATCGCTGACCTATTCTTCCCGCCTGGAGAACCAGTTTCGCACGGTAGATACCCTGCTTTTTACGCGTAAAACCCTTGAAACGGCCCGCATGGGTATTCAGCACCAGGCCAGCACAGATTTTAACTTCAAGTTTTTGAAGTATATCAATATCGCGCCGCGCCTCGATTTTAAAGAAACCTGGTACCCGTACAGTGTTGAAAAACAATTGCTGAACGGGAACCGGCTCAAATACGACACTACTTTTGAGGGTACCACCATCGTGGCCATTACGGTCGACAGCGCCAATTCTCAATTTGGTATCGACACCACTTTCCGGCGCTGGGGTTTTAATGCCGCGCATGAATACAACGCGGGCGTTTCTGCCAACACGGCCCTGTTTTTTACCAAACAATTTAAAAAAGGCTGGTTCCGGGGTATTCGCCATACCATGAAACCTTCCGTGAGCGTGGGTTTCGGCCCTGATTTTACCAATTCGCGTTATTTCCGAACTGTGGAAACCGACCTGCGCCCGAGGTTCAACGATACCTTGCGGTACAGCATTTTCGAGGACGCCGTTTTCGGTGGCCCGAGCACGGGTGGGCGCGACGTGGCGCTCAACTACAACATTATCAATGTGTTGGAAATAAAGCATCGAACGCGCAACGACTCTTTGCCCACCAAAAAACTGCGCATTTTCGACAACCTCGGTTTCAGCGGCAACTACAGCCTGACCCGCGATACCCTGAAATGGAGCACCATCAGTACGGGCGGTCTGTTCCGTTTTTTCAAAGGTGTGATCAACCTAACCTGGAGTGCCACCTTCGATCCCTACATCGCCGATGCAAAAGGGCAGCGGGTCAATCGTTTTATGGTACGCGAAAACGGCAAACTCTTGCGCACCACTTCGCTGGGATTTCAGGTCAATACCGGCTTCACCGTCAATCAGTTGCGCGGAATTTTTTCTAAAAAAGATGAAGATGGCAACACTGCGCCGCGCAACAACACCGGCGTCCCCAAAGACGACCTGCTGGGCTGGTTCGACAACTGGCGGGTCAATCACCGCATTTCCTTCGATCGCCGCCTGATACCTACCGGATTCGGCACGGCAAGGGATACGCTCCTGATCGGCACCAACAACGTCAGCGTTGCAGGCAGTATTCCACTCACGTCCAAATGGTCGCTGGACCTGAACAATATCAGTTACGACTTTCCGAGTAAAAGCCTGGTGTATCCCGATATCGGCGTCACCCGCGACCTGCACTGCTGGCAACTCAGCCTGAGCTGGCAGCCGACGCGTGGTACTTATTCGTTCTTTATTGCGGTGAAACCGGGTACGCTCGACTTTATTAAGGTGCCGTACCGGAAGAATAACTTTGATGCGTCGTTTTAGGTGTACCGGCTGCTTTAGCTGCCGGATAGATAAATATCAAGATTTTTGCTTTTTCCAAGAACTTCCTGCGACTAAAGTCGCCGGTACTTAAAACCGCAACCGCAGCCCCGCATACCAGTTCAGCCCCGCCGCCGGTTCGTAGTACCTTGCTCCAAATGCATTGATTCGGATATTGCCGTAGTAGCGGGTGTCTGCCAGGTTGTTCAGTCCCACAGATGGTTCCAGGAGCGTCTTGCCCCAGGAAAATGGCCAACCGCCGCGCAGGTTGAGCAGCCAAAAGGCCGGTACGCGGGCCGTATTAGCATCATCGGCATACCTAGTGCCGACGTAGCGGGTATTGATAAATGCAAAAGGCCCTTTGCGATGGGTGTAGCGCAGTTCGACGGCGGCGGTTTGTTCTGGTAGCCCCGGAATGCGGTTATCGTCATATATGTTGACGCCGGATTGAAAATCAACATAGCGGTAAGCGGCTAAGGTATAGTTGGCGCTGCACTGAAATCCGCCGCCGGGCAACCAGGTTAGGGCCAGTTCGATACCTTTGCGCGCCGTGCGTCCGCTGTTTCGATAAAAAGTACGTCCGGGGAAATTTTGTATTTCGTAGGGAATCAGTTCATTGCGGGACAAGGCGTAAAAAAAGGCCGCTTCGTAGCGCAATTTGCTGTGTAAAAGCCCTTTGATGCCCAATTCACCGCCGACCGTCTGCTGCGGCAATAGACCCGTATTGAATCCGCCGCTGCCGTCCGGGTTGGCGCTCAGTTCGCTCAAAGTGGGCATGTCGAAGGCAGTGGAGACATTGACGTACATATTGGCCGCCTTCGAAGCAGAATAGCGCAAACCCAGCACGGGACTCAGGTTTTGCCGGTTCAGGCTGCCCGAATCGTCGCCGTTTTGAACAAAACGATCTGCTGCTTTCACCTGGATCAGGTCGAGGCGGACGTTGGCGGTCAGCGCCCATTTTGGGTTGAATTCCAGGTCGTTCAAGAAAAACAGCCCGGCATTTTGGTAGGTTTCCAGTTGCTCGAAACTCAGGTCGCCGCGCAGCCCGTCGAGGTTGGCGAATCGTTTGCGCAAATCGGCTTGTCGCTCCAGGTCTATGCCGGTGTGCAGTTGCCAGGCCACGCGACCGGGTTTGGCCGAATACAGGTACCCGATGCCTGCGCCGGAAAAATGGCGCCGGAAAGCAACGATGCCGTCGGCCCGGAACGCCAGCTTGTTTTCAAAGTCGCGGATAGTATGGAACAGCCTGATTTTCAGGCGACTGCGCGTGGACAAACGCTTGTCGGAAATGACGCCGATACGGCCCTGGTACACGGATTCTCCGCCATTGTATTGCTTGTTCACATCCCGCGCCTGGGCAGGCAGGGTGTCGGCCTGTATGGCTGTGAGTGCGCCCGCATCTTCTGCAACGGGGCTGCCCGCAAAATTGGCGATCAGCAGCAGGTGATGACGCTCATTGACCTGGTACCTGATTTTGAGATTGGCGATGGTATTGCGCATCCGGCTTTGTTCGCGAAATCCTTGCAGGCGTACGTGGGTCGCGCCCGCGATGTATTGCCAGCGCCCGTTTCGCCCGCCGGTTTTAAGTTGGTACTGCTGGTATCCGAATGAGCCGAAGCGGGTGCCGAGTTGTAAAAATGGTTGTTCGGAAACTTCTTCGGTTCTAAAACTCAACACGCCGCCCGAAGCGTTGCCGTACAGGCCGGAAGCGGGGCCGCGGATCACTTCCAGCCGATCCAGGTGTCCCGGATCGAGGTTGTCAATTTGCCCTTGCCCGTCGGGCGTCGTTTCCGGCAGGTCATCCACCATGATCCGCACCCCGCGAATACCGAAGGCCGAACGGGCGCCTACGCCGCGGATGGAAACCCGCAGGTCCTGTGCAAAGTTGTCGGCATTCATAAAAAACACACCCGGTACCGCTGAGAGAAACTCCGCCGGACTGAGTTGCTGCAAGCCCGATTGTAGTTGCGTTTTGTTTAGTACACTCAGGCCGTAGGCAGTTTGTAAGTCATTGGTATTGAAGCGGGTAGCGGTCACTTCCACCGGTTGGAGCAGGGTAGGGGCGAGGGTGTCGGATTGGGCGGACAGTCTGACAGTAGCTACGCTTAGTAAGAACAAATAGATTGAAAAGAAACGGTGGAATGAGTGCATGGGTGTGATTTCTGAAATTACTTAATTTACCTTTCGTAGAATGGAGGAAATTTCCCCCTCGTAGGAACAATAGTCGCGCGGATAACACGAATGCGGCGGATTCGCACGGATTTTCCCTCTTAGAGTTGACATAATTTTCAGCGGCTAGCGGATTTCATCCGCTCGACCATTATTCCTACGAGCGCGAAGCGCAAAAATTCGTTTATATCAGGTCAACACTACGAGGGAAAAATTCGCATTCTTCCGCCGCATTCGTGTTATCCGCGCGACTATTGTTCCTACGAGAGGGAAACACGTCCACGCTACGCAGGTAAAATGAATGAAAACGCGCCTTAGCGTGGACGTATCCCGGAAGGATGACAAAAAGTAGCGTACACCGTAGAGCGCACCACAATATGGGTTGATTCCGTTAGGGAAAAACATAAATTAAGAGAAAGATCGTCTTTTTTGGGACTGCTGCGGCTAAAGCCGCCGCTATAAAAGAAAAATCCCGAATTTTCCACACTGGAAAAATTCGGGATTACGTCTATTGCCCTAAGTATTTCGTCAAAATTAGTTTAGATTAAATTGATTGTAAATGCTTGATTATCAGCACTAATAACCAATAACTATTAACTAATAACTATTTTAAGAACCGAGGTACGTTTTCAGCAATTTGCTGCGGCTGGTAGCGCGCAGTTTGTTGATGGCTTTGTCCTTGATCTGGCGTACCCGTTCGCGGGTGAGGCCGAATTTGTCGCCGATATCTTCGAGCGACATCGGGTGTTCCACGCCGATACCGAAGTACAGTTTGATGACGTCGCACTGGCGGTCGGTCAGCGTGCCGAGTGAGCGTTCGATTTCGCGGCGCAGCGAGTCGGCGTATTCGAGGTGCGTATCCGTGCCGGGCATGGAATTGTTTTCCAGTACGTCGAGCAGCGAATTGTCTTCCCCTTCCACAAAAGGCGCGTCCATTGAAACGTGACGGGCAGCCACACCGAGGGTAGTTTCCACCTCATCGGTCGTGATTTCGAGCAGTTCTGCCAGTTCTTCCGGGCTGGGTTCGCGTTCGAACGTTTGTTCGAGTTCGGAAAATGCCTTGTTGATCTTGTTCAAAGAACCCACTTTGTTCAGGGGCAGTCGCACGATACGGCTCTGTTCGGCCAGGGCCTGCAGAATGCTTTGGCGAATCCACCAAACGGCGTAGGAGATGAATTTAAAACCGCGTGTTTCGTCGAAACGCTGGGCTGCTTTGATCAGGCCAAGGTTGCCCTCATTGATCAGATCTGACAAGCTAAGACCTTGATTTTGGTACTGTTTTGCCACAG
>JAYSZC010000010.1:0-16959 GCA_043738235.1 Lewinellaceae bacterium
ATGTAAATGCTTGATAATGAACACTGATAACCAATAACTAATAACGGATAACTACTTAAGCATGGCAGCCCCTCCTTCGGATGTAAGGGTAGCAAAAAAGCCCGTTTTGAGCCGGAAGCAGATGAATGTCGCTTTCAAGGTGGCGGTTGTTGCAGTCTTGCCGGCCGCCTTGTATATCGAGTTGCAATCCAGGAACAACCTTGCCGATATTTATGCTGTATTCCTGCAACAACTGCGCGCAGCCAACTGGCTTCATCTCGCCGTCGTTTGCGCCCTGATGCCGCTCAACTGGCTGATCGAGACCCTGAAATGGCAACCTTTTCTCCGGCGTTATGATCCTATTTCTTTAAGGAAGGCTTTTTTTGCCGTACTGGCAGGCGTTAGTTTTGCCTTGTTCACGCCCAACCGGGTAGGCGAATATGCAGGACGTTTGTTGTTCGTACGCCCCGAAAACCACTGGAAATCCCTGATCATCAATGCGGTGGGCGGGATTGCTCAATATATTGTTTTGCTCAGCGGCGGCGCCCTGGGCGGACTCTGGTTTGCGGGGCATTATTTGCAATGGAATCAGACCGATTTGTTGCGTGCAGCCGTTTTAGTCCTCCTGGCATTGTGCGTGTTATATTATATCTTCTTTAACATTCGCGCTATGGCGTCGATAGCGAGACGCATTCCGCTGCTCCGGCGGCTGAAACCTTACGTGCGGGATGTGGTGATGCTGGAACAATTTCAGCGCCGCGAGCTGCTGCTTATCCTGTTTTGGTCGGCAACCCGCTACCTGATTTATTCCACTCAATACGTCCTGTTATTGCATTTTTTTTCTATAAAAACGGGATTTTGGGGCGCTTATGCCGGTGTAGCCACCATTTACCTGCTTCAGACCGTGGTGCCGCTGCCTGCTATTGCCGGGCTTTTGGTGCGCGGCAATCTGGCTGTTTTTGTCTGGGCTTATTTTGGAGGAAACGAGATTAGCAGCCTGGCTGCCACTTTCGTTTTATGGATAATAAACCTGATTTTGCCAGCGTTAATTGGTACTTTTTCTTTGTTTCACGTCAGCATCACCAAAACTCTTGGATATGAAGACGACTAAAATCGTCCTGCTTTTTTCCGGCCTGCTTTTGATGGCCTTTACTACTGCTCATCACCAGCCCCTTGTCGAGGAGCAGGTAGCTACCAATTGGGAGCCTTGCAGCAACACCAACAATACATTTCAGCACGGCGAAAAACTCACCTACAAAATTTTTTACAACTGGAATTTTGTCTGGTTAGCCGCCGGCGAGGTGACCTTCCGCGTATTCGACGAAGGCGCACAATACCACTACAAAGCAAAGGGCGAAACCTATAATTCCTACGAGTGGTTTTTCTCCGTTAACGACGAATACGACTCCTGGGTGGATCGCAATTCCCTGATGCCCAACTACTCGGAACGCAGCGTCAATGAAGGCAATTACCATATTTTTGAAAAAATTTCCTTCAACCAGGCTACCCGGAAAATGACCGTCTGGCGGGCCGACAAACGCGGCGCAGCCGAAACCAAAACGGAACACAACGTGCAGGACTGCGTACACGACGTGCTTTCCAGCCTATATAATCTGCGGAATATCGACTTCGCAAATCAGCAGGCCGGCTACACCGTTCCCTTCCGGGTTTTTATGGACAAGGAAGAATTTCCCCTGAAAATGAAATACCTCGGTAAGGATCGCAAAAAAGTACACGGTATGGGCCGCTACAACACCCTGAAATTCCAACCTTCCGTCATCGCCGGTACGGTTTTTAAAGACGATGCCAAAATGACCGTTTGGGTTTCCGACGATCAGAACCGCATCCCGATTTTGATCGAGTCGCCCGTTTCAGTAGGCTCCGTGAAAATGGTGCTGAAAGAATACTGGGGGCTGAAGTATGATTTTACGGCGAAGAATTGAAGGCAGTGCGAAGTGCGAAGTCGTCAGTGCAAAGTGGGTGTAGCATCCGGTCGTTTTCATTGTTGAAGATCGGGGTTTCTTCATTTTTTTGAATTTTAAAGTTTGAAGGAAATAATCACTGCTTCAACTCCTGTTTGTCCCGCCAGGCAAACATTAATTTTCTTTTGTCAATCAGCCATTTGCCGTTCTCTCGAACATATTCGTCTGAACTAGGATCTCAGTATCCGCAGCAATTCAGTCGCTTTTTAAGCAGCAGGTAGGATGTTTGCCCAATGCCTTCTTCCGTAAAAACTTCGTAAACATTGAACACCGCTGGCTTTGACAAAAAAAAGCACATTATAATAAATCAAATATGACAATTAATCAATTAAATATTCTAGAGATACTACCTTTGCTTATCTACTTCAAAAACGATGGCAACGAATACGGAAAAAAAAGACTTAGATTTACCAGTTTACGCGGTCGATCTCTTTTGCGGCATCGGAGCGCTAACTTGTGGATTGCAAAAGGCGGGCATCAATGTTCGTGCTGGATATGACATAGATGAGTCCTGCCGGCATGGATTTGAGCATAACAATAATGTGAAATTTTATTCTGAGAGCGTAGCGGACTTAAGCAGTGAACAACTCTCTAAACATTACCCCTCCGATGGATTGAGAATACTGGTAGGTTGTGCTCCATGTCAACCTTTTTCAACGCACACCAATAAGAGTAGGGAAGAACAAACCGAAAAAAGCAGATGGCGTTTACTCGATGCATTCGGTAAATTGGTTGAGGAAACGGATCCCGAGTTTGTTTCGATGGAAAATGTTCCTAATCTGCGTAATCAGGATGTTTTTCGAAATTTTGTAGCAACTTTAGAAAGGGCCGGTTATTTTGTTCATTATCAAATAGTATATTGCCCTGATTACGGCATCCCACAAAAGCGTAAACGGCTGATTCTTTTAGCATCAAAATTTGCTAAGCCCCGTCTGATAGAACCTACTCATAGTTCGGAGCAATACAAAACCACATTCGATGCGATTGGCAAATTGCCAAAAATAATGGCAGGAAAAACGCATTCCAACGACCCTCTTCATCGAGCCTGCTCTATGAACCCAACAATGCTCGCCAGGATCAAACAATCAGTTCCCAACGGAACTTGGTTAGACTGGGATGAAGAGCTTCGCACCGATTGCCATAAATCCGAATCAGGTCAGTCATACAAGTCTGTCTACGGTCGTATGGCCTGGGATCAACCTTCTCCTACTATTACTACGCAGTTTTACAACTTTGGGACTGGCAGGTTTGGTCATCCTGAACAAGATCGTGCAATCTCGATACGAGAAGCCGCATTGCTTCAAACTTTCCCATACGATTATCAATTTGTTGCGCCAGGTAACCCGATCGAATTCACTAAAATTGGTCGATTTATTGGGAACGCTGTGCCGGTTCGGTTAGGCGAGGTAATCGGTCTATCAATAATTGAACATTTTAAGCGTCACATTTAAGCCGCTATGGCTGATCAAGCAAAATCCTCATTAAAATGGCGCTTTGACATCAATGTGCTTCGTCTTATCGGCAGAGAACTTATTTCTGACCGGGTTACTGCCGTATATGAACTGGTAAAAAATTGCTACGATGCGAATGCCCGCGGAGTAACAGTCCAGTTTTTTAGCAAAGACCAAAAACAGATTACGGTTAAAGACGACGGCTTAGGAATGACCTTTGAAGACATACGAGATAAGTGGATGGTCGTAGGAACGGATAGCAAGCGTAGCGAACAGTTTTCCCCTGAACCTTTCAGAAGGCGTTACGTCGGAGAAAAGGGAATAGGAAGATTTGCTACGGATAAATTGGGTGAAAAATTATTGATTCGAACAAAGAAGAAAGGTCATAACTTCTGGCTTCTGGTAGAAATTAATTGGTCAGACTATAAACCTATTACTACGGAAGATGGTGAGATTCAATTATTTACAGACGTAGAAAATAATTATTGGATGGAGGAAACTTCCAACTTAGAAGAAGAAGGAACGAGCCTGATCATCACTGAACTATATGATATATGGACAAACAAAGATTTAGAACGATTAAATCGAGAGTTATCAAAATTTGTTTCTCCATTTTATGGACATAAAACGCCGTTCAAAATTTTCCTTGATTCCGATGAATATGAAGAGTTTAAAAAATTAGAGATTCGTTCGGCGGCAGTTGATTTAGCCTCTCATTCAGCCAATATAAGTTATGGTGTAGATGAAGAGACAGGTGAAGAATATCAAGAATCCTTGCTATTCAATGAAGCATCAGGACAAATTTATGCTGTGAAAATTGCGAAACCGTCTTTTGGATTCGTCAAAATGAAGCTTTATTTTTTCAATACGGATGCTAAACTAAAGTATAATCGAGTGCATCCGAATAAAGAAGACCGTATTGACGGAATTCGCATTTACAGAGACGGAATCATCGCTACACCATTTGCCGAATATGAGGACGATCCCGAGCGTCGACGCGATATTCTGGGGATTGATAAACGCCTTTGGAAAGATACTTTTACTCGAATAGCAAGTCGTGAAGTTATTGGCTATGTAGAAATCACTAAAGAAGATAATCCAAAAATAATTGAATCTACAAACCGTCAAGATTTTGTAGACACACCCGAATATAGAGAGTTTAAAAAGTTTATTATTGAGCAGTTGGACGCTTTCTCGAAAGTAAAAGTTTACGAACGAGAGCGTAAGAAAATGCTAAACCAAAAAGGTTATACAAAAGCAATTGCAGAGCTGCGTGGTACAACAGATATAATTAAAGAAATAGAAGAGAAAAATCCCCAATTAGCAAAAGAGCTGACTCCTCTTAAGGAGCAGTTGGAAACCGCTCTTCAAGCATCTAAGACTAACTTTGAGGAGCAAAAAAAGATGCATGAGGAGTTTTTACGGCGAGAGAATATTTATTTCAGTCTTATGTCTTTGCAAGACTATGCTATTAACTTGGCGCATGCTGTAAGAACAAGAGTTGGCGCAATTTTACGTATGGCCGAGTTTTTTGTTGATCACTATCCGAATCCAAAGTACGACAGCCTTTTCAAGGAGTATGCCACGCAAATCTATACTGATATGATAACTTTAAATCAGGTAACAGACTTCATGCTAAGTTATGCCAGTTCTAACCTTGAGTTTGAAGACCTTAATCTAAAAAGGCTAATGACCAGCATTTTTAAGGTGTACGAACTGACTCTTGAAAAAGAAGGAATTCAGCCACAAATAGAAGTACAGGGGAACATTATGCTTCATGCCAATCGTAAATTTTTTGAAGAAATCATTCAAAACCTAATTTCTAACTCCATCAAAGCTTTGAAAGGCAGGGATAATAAAATTATAAAATTTAGCGGGCTGGCGGAAAATGATCAATATGTATTTTATTTTTCGGATAATGGCCCAGGAATTGCTTTCGAAAAACGTGATAAAATTTTTGACTTGTATTATACAGATACTGCTAAGGAAGGTGGCGGTGGCGTTGGCCTCTGGATTGTTAAAACTCGAATCTCATCCCTTAAAGGTACCGTTGAATTGATTGATAGTGAGTTTAAGCCTGAAGGTGCAACTTTTAAAATTACTCTTCCATTCCAAAAAAATATGCCCGAATGAATATGACAATACCTATCAGGATAGTTATAATTGACGACAATTTGCGAGACAATGATCCGCTCGTAGTTGCACTTGAGGAAGAATACGGACAGACGAATGTAAAAATTATTCGTAATCCTACTGAAGGTGTAGACTTTGTGATGGAAAACCTTTCAAGTAAAATAGTAGTATTACTTGATATGGATTTAGGAGAAAAAGAAAGGCGAGGTGATGCGGTATTCATGGAGATTCGAGAAAAAACTACATTAGTTACTGTTATTATCATGTCGGCGAAGCTTCCTTCATTAAGCAATGAAGCACTTCGAGGATTCATCAATAATCATGCATTCTCGACCATTAATAGTAATGATTCGGTGAAAGTGAATCTTCCAATAATAAAAAATGCAGTCAACCAGCTTAATCTTCGTGTTGACTGCGCACTCGAAGAATGGATACTTAGAAACACTCCTGATGATCGAGAAAAACCATTTCTCACTCTTAGGACTGGAGAGAAATATTCTTTGAATCAAGTTTTGGCTGAAATTCGCAAAGGCAATGAATCTGAACTTGGTATGTTCTTCCAAGAAAGTATCCTCAACATGGCAGTCGAACTTTTGGCTCGTCAAAAAGAATCCCTTTAAACTATGCCACGTCTTCTAATCGCTTACGATAGCGCAGATCAACACTTGGGAGACTATTTTCTTTCATGTCGACATGACATCTGTGCTCATGCTGGAATATGTACTAATTTTCTAATTGATGAATTGGAGTCGGAGCACGATGATTCCCATCTTCAACAATATATTTCAACTTATGCTGAACAGCCCTTTATTTTTGTAGCATATACGCATGGTCGTAGTGATGCAATAATACTTTCTGGTTCTCCTCTCGTACACAATCAGAACACATATTTTTTTGGAAAGTCATTGGTCTATACTTGTGCCTGTAATGCTGGAATCTCTCTATCAAAAGACTTACGGGCTCATAATTGCTATGCTTTCATTGGATTTTCAGAAGAAAGTAAACTACCTCCCCGAGCAACCGATTATGAAAGTATATTCATGTGTTGCGAAAATTATGGCCTAAAATTATTTATGGAAGGAGGGATTTCCATTGGTGAGAGTTTTGAAAAAATGCGTACCATGTACTCCGATCAAGCAATATTACTTTTGTCAACCAATACCTTAGCCGCTTTGTTACTTTTAGAAAATGGTAGGGCTCTTCACCTTGATGCTCAAGGGCAAGAGCATTTAACAATCGCCGATTTCCATTAAGTATGGCAGATATTTTTGATAAAGATAAGCGATCCGCTGTCATGCGGTCTGTAAAGTCCTCTAAGAATAAGAGTACGGAACTCAAATTGATCCAATATTTCAAATCTCGAAAGATTACAGGGTGGAGGCGTAACTACCCCGTTTTTGGATTCCCTGATTTCGTGTTTCCGAAGAAAAGAATTGTCATTTATACGGACGGCTGTTTTTGGCACGGGCATGATTGCCGAAGCACCCGTCCGAAAGAGAACGCCGATTTTTGGGATAAAAAACGTGCTCGAAATCAACAACGCGATTTACATGTAACTGAACAGTTATCGGCAAAAGGATGGACTGTGATAAGATTATGGGAATGCGAACTCAAAAAAGGAACTTTTGAAGAAAAGTTGTCTATGCTAAAGCCTCAAAATTCGACGGAGAATGAGTAATCCACCAGATATACAAATGGCCTACAAATTAAAAATGCGTTACGCGGAACAATCCACGTAACGCATTGATTTTCAAGTGGGCCTGGCAGGAATTGAACCCGCGACCATCTGATTATGAGTCAGCCGCTCTAACCACCTGAGCTACAAGCCCTTGTTCTTAAGTTTCATAAGAACGGCGCAAAAGTAGAGATAATTCCCAAAACGGCATAAGTAAAAGGGCAAAATTGCAAAGGACAAAAGGCAATAGTAACCAATGAGTTACAAAAGAATTAGTTCAAACTAATTCTGCGTGGATTACTTATCAATTTTTAAGACTTCGCTTTTTTGCCTTTGCACCTTGCCTTTTGCTTTTTTCACTCCTGCCAGTACACCCGTTTCACCCGTTCTGAAATATTGGTAAAAACCTCGTAAGCGATGGTTTGCAGGCAGGCGGCCAGTTCCTGCACCGGCGGGTGGTCTCCAAAGATAACAACTTCGTCGCCTTCCCGCGCCGAGGGAATATGGGTTATGTCGATCATGGTCATATCCATACATACATTGCCGATGGTGGGCGCCCGTTGTCCGCGAACCTGTACGGAATAATGCCCGCTGCTTGCCAGGCGCAAAAAACCGTCGGCGTAACCGATGCTGATGGTGGCAATACGGGTTGGTTTCGCCAGCGGGCCGCTGTTGCGGTTGTACCCGACCGTATCGCCCGGCGCGATTTCCTTGATCTGGCTGATGGTCGCTTTCAGGGTATTCACCACCCGCAACTGATCCTGCAAACCGGCGCTGTCGATACCGTACAGTCCGATACCGAGGCGCACCATATCAAAATGATACTCCGGGAACCGCACAATGCCGCCCGTATTACAGATATGCCGCAGGGGCGTATAGCCCAGCGCCGCGCTGATCCGGTCCGATAATTCCGTAAATACTGCCGCCTGCCGGTGGCTGAACGCATCGTGTTGTGCGGCGTCGCTGGCCGAAAGGTGCGAAAAAACCGACTGTACGCGCAGGTTCGGATACTGGCGCAACTGCTCCGTGAGCGCCGGAATATCCGCCGCTTCAAAACCGAGCCGGTGCATACCCGTGTCTAATTTCAGGTGTATGGATAGCGCTTTGTCTCTTCCGGCAAAATGGATCAACTCGTCGAGCATGGGCAGGCTGTACACCTCCGGTTCCAGTCGGAAGCGGTACAACACGTCGAAACTCGCCGGTTCGGGATTGAGCACGAGTATGGGCAGGTTCACCCCGGCGTGCCGCAGTTCGATGCCCTCGTCGGCATAAGCCACGCCGAGGTAATCGACGCGGTGAAATTCCAGCAGTTTGGCTACTTCCGCTGAGCCGGAGCCGTAGCCCGCCGCTTTCACCATCGCCATGGTGCGGGTCCCCGGTTGCAGCAGGCGGTTGTAGGCGTTCAGGTTGTGTACCAGGGCGGTGAGGTTGACCTCCAAAACCGTTTTGTGGGCTTTCTGTTCCAGCCTGCGGGCGATGCGTTCAAACTCGAAAGGCCGCGCACCTTTCAGCAAAATGAGTTCGTCGTGAAAATCGTGCGCGGCGATATTTTGTAAAAACAGTTCCGTTTCGGGGTAAAAAACCGCATCCAAGCCGGCGGGTAAAAAAGCCTGAATGGCGGGAATGGCCGGCCCGATTCCGATCAGACGCCCAACGCCTTGCAATTGAACGGCCGCGGCCACCTGTTCCCACAATTCCGAAGCGGGCAGCCCGCTTTGCAGTATGTCGGAGAGAATCAGGGTCACGCGTCCGGTACGGGCCTGCTGCCGCGCAAATTGCAGCGCAATGCGCAGCGAGGCCAGGTCATTGTTGTAAAAGTCGTTGACTAAAGTGCAGTGCCGGATGCCCGATTTCAGTTCGAGCCGCATTTCCACCGGTTCCAGCCGCCGCATCCGCTCCGCAATATTTTTTTGGGAAATGCCCAGCAGGTGCAGGAGGGCCCAGCAATGAATCGCATTTTCGACGGAAGCCGGATCCGAAAAAGGGATGTCGATCACCGCCAGTTCGATCATTTGCCGGAAAGCGGCGCGGATCTGGGTAAAACCGTCTGGATCTGTCTGTACCTCAATGATTTGTACATCGGCGGGCAGGCCTGTGCTCGACCAGGTAAAAAGTTGTCGCACCGACACTTCGTTTTGCCATGCCTGTGCGGCCTGTGCTATGGCAGGGTTGTCGACCGATACGACGAGCAGCCGGGCGCTGTCGAACAGCCGCATTTTCTCCCGTATCTTTTCAACGTCGTCGCGAAAACCTTCTCGGTGCGCCGGGCCGATATTGGTAAGAAGGCCGATCTCCGGCTGGATGATCGGGGCCAGGCGCTCCATTTCGCCGGGTTTGGAAATGCCTGCCTCAAAGAGCGCCAGGGTATGTTCGGGTTTCATTTGCCACACGGAAAGCGGCACGCCGATCTGGGAATTATAACTTTTAGGGCTGCGCACAATATGAAAATCGGGGCTGAGCAATTGCCAAAGCCATTCTTTGACCACCGTTTTGCCATTGCTGCCCGTAATGCCGACGACTGGAATCTGGAACCTGGAGCGGTGGTATTGCGCCAGCAATTGCAGCGCCTGCAGGGTATTTTTCACCTGCAGGATATTGGCGTCCGGGTAATGCTCCACCGCAACGGCCTGACTGACCATAAATTGCCGGACCCCGGCCCGGTACAGATCGGGCAGGTACCGGTGGCCGTCGAGGCGTTCGCCGGAGAGGGCAAAAAACAGGGAACGGGAAGGCATCGCCACCTGGCGGCTATCGAATAACAATTGCTCCACGCCGGCTTGCGGATCAGATTTTTGCAGCCAGCAGGCAGCAAGGATTTTTTGAATATCGTCGATCGAATAAGGCATTTGAAAAGAGGCAATAAAAAGTGCGCTCAAAAAGAACTGCGAAATTCGGGTTTTACGGGCGTACTTTTGCCACACCCCGGCAATTCTCCAAAATAGTTTACAACATGCAAGTAGAAATTCACGATCCGGCAGCGCTACCGGCAGCCATTCCGGCAATCCTGGAAGGCCTTGCCGAACGCCGTAAAATTGCATTATACGGTGAAATGGGCGCTGGGAAAACGACTTTCGTAAAAGCATTTTGCCGGCACCTCGGCGTGGAAGGCGCTACGGCCAGTCCGACATTTTCTTTAGTGAATCAATACAGTTACACTATGCCGGACGGTTCGAAGGCACTTTTTCACCACCTCGATCTGTATCGTTTGCGCAGCGCTTCCGAGGCATTCGACATTGGATTGGAAGACCTGCTGTACGATCCCTGGTATTGTGTGATCGAGTGGCCGCAAATCGTAGCATCCATGTTGCCCGATCACACAGCAAAAATTAACATCGAGATTATAGGGGAAACTTCCCGCCGCATCCTAATTTTGTAATCCCCTGGCCGCTTTTTTTCCAACCGTATCCTATGGAAACCTTATCAATCCCTCGTACCCAACCCGAAATGCTGGACGTTTTACCCCGGCATCAACGGCTATTTATCGGCGTTCCGAAAGAAACTACTTTACAGGAAAACCGGGTTGCCCTGGTACCCCATTCGGTGATGACACTGGCGGCACACGGCCACCATATCATTATTGAAGCCGGCGCCGGCGAAAAAGCAAAATTCAGCGACCACGATTACTCGGAAGCGGGTGCACAAATCAGTCAAAGTACGGAAGAGGTATTTAAAGCCGATGTGCTGCTGAAAGTGGCGCCGCCGACCCTCGACGAAATCGAAATGATGCGCCCCAACCAGGTGGTGATATCGCCGATTCACCTGCCGCTGCTGGATGCCGAGTATATCACAAGGCTTCAAAAAAGGCGGGTCATTGCCCTGGCCATGGAATATATCCGCGACGACGAGACGGGCGTTTTCCCCATCGTGAATGCGATGAGTGAAATTTCCGGCATCAGCGCCATCCTGATTGCCGCCGAATTGCTAGCAACGGCCCGCGGAGGGCAGGGCGTATTGCTGGGTGGCATAGCGGGTGTGCCGCCAGCCAAGGTGATTATTCTCGGCGCCGGTGTGGTAGCCGAATTCGCGACCCGCACAGCGCTTGGCCTGGGCGCCGAAGTGCGTATTTTTGACAACAATGTGTACGACCTGATGAACCTTCAGCGCCAGGTCGGACGGCAATTGCATACCTCGGTCATCAATCCCCTTCACTTGCAGGAGCAGTTGCTCAGTGCCGATGTTGCCATCGGGGCAGTACATTCCTCCCATGCCAACACACCCATCCTGGTGTCGGAAGATATTGTGCAGCGTATGAAGCCCGGCTCGGTGATTGTGGATGTAAGTATAGACCAGGGCGGTTGTTTTGAAACCTCGCAGGCCAGCACCCACGACCGGCCTACTTTTGAGCGGCACGGCGTGATCCATTACTGTGTGCCCAACATCCCTTCGCGGGTGGCCCGCACGGCCTCCGATGCGGTCAGCAATATCCTGACTTCCCTGTTGCTGAAAGCCGAAGCCGGCGGCGTTATCCCGCTGATTATCGCGCATTCAGGATTGCGCAACGGCGTGTATACTTACAAAGGTTCACTGACAAATGCCTACCTCGGCGAACGCTTCCAATTGCGCAGCACCAGCCTGGATTTGTTGATTACTTCGGATTTTTGATGGTTTGATGGTTTGAAAGGTTTGATGGTTTGAAGTGGTAACTCAAGCCATGAGGTACCACCTCAAACCATCAACCTTTCAAACCTTCAAACCTATTCAACCCATAAACAATCTCAACTTACACAATCATGCCCTTACATATTCCCGGTTTAATAAAAATAAGTGCCGCCGTTTTGCTGTGTTGCCTGCTGTTTCAAACAGCCTGCACGCCGCCCGAATCATCGCTGACAGCACAAAAAAAAGGAGTGGTCAACCTCGATCTTCGCAATGAGCAGGTGCAAGAATTATACAACCTGCGGGATCAACACCAGACCGATAGTTTGAAGGGTTATTTCAGCCACCCGAATGCCACCTTGCGTTACCTGGCAGCGTTGTCTTTCGCTTCCGTGCGCGACTCGAATGTCATCGACGCACTTGCGCCCCTGCTCCGCGATCCGGTGGAAGACGTGCGCAACGCAGCGGCTTTTTCGCTGGGTCAGATCGGTCATGGCAAAGCGGAAAAATCACTGATACAGGCCTTTGTAGCGACCGATTCTTTGTCGCAGCACCAACGCCTGAACGCCATTATCCTGGAAGCCATCGGCAAATGCGGAACCTTACAGAGCCTGAAAAATATCGCTGCCGTCAATACTTACCGTCCCTCGGATACTTTGTTGCTCGAAGGCCAATGCCGCGCCATTTATCGTTTCGGCCGCCGCAACATCACCGATCCTGCGGCGACGGCACGTATGGTCAACTATGTTGCGAATGAACAAATACCTGCTCCCGCCCGGTTGATGGCCGCGCATTATTTGGCCCGCACCCAGAATATTGCGCCGGACAGCACCCAGGCCGTACAGATGGCCGCCGCCTTTGTACGGGCCAATGAAAACCCGGATATTCGGATGGCCCTGGCTACCGCTTTGGGAAAATCCGTGACAGGGCCGGCTTTTGCCATCCTTTCAAAAGTGATAAAATCGGAACAGGACTGGCGGGTCAAGTGCAACATTATCAACGCTTTGGCTAACTTTGAATACGATACCATCCGAAGCCTGGTCGTTCCGTATGTGGCAGACGCGAACCCGCATATCAGCCGAACAGCCGCCGCTTTTTTTGTTGCCAACGGAAATATAAAAGATGCAGATTTTTACTGGCGTATTCCCGCGAATATCGGCAAACCGAATATACCGGCCTTGACGCAAATCCTGCTCTTGCAGGCTTCCAACAAGTTTCTTTCCGGCAAAACAACCCCCGAATCGAAGGATTATGTCAACTACCGGATCAAAGAACTTTTCCAGCAAAGTAAAAACCCGTACGAACGCGCGGCCTGCCTCACAGCCTTGGCCGAATTTGGGTGGAATTATCGCTGGATACACGATAAAGGTTTTAACGACGCACACCTGGCAGTGAAGTCCGGCGCTGCCGAGGCTTTACTGGCGATTGTTAAAAAGCCCAATTTTTACGCTTTTTTTGGGGAGGCTTCCAAAAATGTGCGCCGAGAATTGTATTACTATCTCCGCGAAATAATTGTTTCCGGCGATCCGGGCATGATTGCCGCCAGCGCCGGCGGATTTCGTACGGAAGCGCTGAACTATCGGACCCAGCGCGATACCGCCCGTATTCCCGACTTTAAAATGGCTTTGGGAAAACTAAAAATGCCCCGCGATGTAGAAGCATACATGGCGCTCGAAGATGCCATCGCCTACTTTGAGGAACGCCCGAGTCCGCCGCCTTTTCAGCCCAAATGGAACCACGCCATCGACTGGAACCGGATGAAGGTGGTAACACCACAAACCTCCGTGAGCATCGAAACAGCCAAAGGCAATATTGTCCTCGAACTGTATCCGGAATGGGCGCCCGGTTCGGTAGCCAATTTCCTCGATCTGGCAGGAACGGGCTTTCTGAACAGTAAAACCTTTCACCGGGTCGTCCCCAATTTTGTGGTACAGGGCGGTTGCCCGCGCGGCGACGGCTATGGAGCGCTCGATTACACCATTCGCACCGAAATCGGTCTGGCCTGGTACGACCGGGAAGGCTACCTCGGCATGGCTTCCGCAGGTCCGGATACGGAAGGGACGCAGTTTTTTATCACCCACTCGCCCACACCGCATTTAGACGGCAATTATACGATTTTTGGGAAGGTGAAATCCGGGATGGACGTGGTACACCAGCTACAACCGGGCGATGTGATTGACCGGGTGAATATTCAATATTGAAGACGGTTTTTACCTAAGTAGGCGTGCAAAATTGGTTCATACTAAATCTTTTGTAACTCATTGATATACATTGCTTTTTGCCCTTTGCAATTTTGCCCTTTTACTTACTCCACTTTCACCCACTTCACCACCTGGCAGTTGCCGTTACGGTCGACTATTTTAAGCAGATAAAAACCCGCCGGCATACCGCTGACGGATACTTCACTGTTCCATTCCGACGATTCCAGCACGCGCAGGGATGGCCCCTGGGCATGCAGTATTTCCACGGCAACAGGGACTATGTTCGTCATTTCCAGCCGGAACGTGTTCCGGGCTGGATTGGGCCACAATTTGATGTTTGAACGGACCATTGAGGGGTCATCTGTGCCGGTCAGGTTGTCGATGTCGATAGGCGATAGCTGTACCGTACAGCCGTTGGCATCCGTCACGATCAGTGTGTAAGTACCCATACTCAAACCGCTCAGGTCTTCGGTATCCGCAAAAAGCACCCCGTCTTTTTTCCACTCAAAAGTGTATGGCCCCGAATCGCCGACCGGATCTATATCGATACTACCGGTACCTGCACTATTCATATCATTGGTAATACTGTTAATAATGACATCCGAGACAGGGAAAACCGTAACCGTAAACGAACATGTGGCGATATTGCCCGAAGCGTCCGTTGCGCTGAACAACTGGGTTGTTAGCCCGTCGAGAAATGCGGAGCCGCTGGGTTGTCCGCTAACGAGGCTCGCCTCTAAATCGCCGCCTGCGCAGTCGTCCGAAACAATGGGCAACGAATATTCCAGCAAATCGGCGCCGCAGAGCACATAATTTTCAGGACAAACCAGCGTCGGGGCAATCGAATCCGTGGAAACTATTTCGAAATCAGCCACCACCGAACAGCCCTCTATGTCTGTAACCGTATAGGAATAATTGCCCACAGGCAGGTTGTTAAATCCGCCAAGCCCCCAGGAAAACTGGAAAGTATAAGGGAATCCCCAGCCGCCCGAGGTAAGGGGCGTTGCCGACCCGTTTTGATCGAGCGGGCAATAAACAGGGTTGATATTGGTAACCGAAGCGAGCAAGGGGCCTGCAGGTGAAGTTATTTCAACAGAGTCGACCACCGAGCAGCCCAAGCCGTCGGTTGCCGTCACATAAATGATCCCGCCGGGTAAATCTTCCGCCGTCTCGGTTATGGCGCCGTTGCTCCACACGTACATGACATCACCGCTACCGCCTGTTACAAGCGCATTAGCAACGCCGCTGGCTGTGCCGAAACACTTGACCGGCGAGGCGATCATTTCTGTTTGCAAGTTACAATTGAAGCTGTTCACATGGACGATTTGTATCGCTGTACAACCGTTGGCATCCGTAGCAGTGACGGTGTAACTGCCCGGAGACAAGCCGCTGATAAGGGCCGTATTCACGCCATTGCTCCAGAAATAACTATAACCGGGTGTTCCGCCCGTGGCGGAAGCGGTCGCCGTGCCATCTGCGAGGTTCAGCGCGGTTTCAGCAGTAGCGGTGGCGCTGAGTTGCAATGCTGCCGGCTGGGCAACCACAGTGGTAGCCGTTGCAGAGCAACCTTCTGAATCCGTAGCGGTCACAGAATAGGTTCCAGCGGATAAGTTATTTGCGGCAGCACTCGTATTTCCATTACTCCACAAATAAGTGTATATCCCAGCGCCGCCTGAGGCCTGGACGGATGCGGAACCATTCGCTGCGCCAAAGCAACTGGCCGGCGTTGCCGTTGCCACGGCAGCCACCGGCGTACGCTGGGTGACCGTTACGCTGGCCTCCATCGTACACGCATTGGTAATATTGGAAACAATCAGCCGGTAAGTGCCAGCCTGATCCACTATCGGCGTTAGCGTTTGGGCGCCCACGCTAATATTGCCGTTCTGGGTCGTCCATGAATAGGTAAATGCGCTGCCCTGGGAAGAAGCGGACGCGTTTAATTGAATGGAAGTATTGTTACAATGGAGCGTACCCGGTGGCGCAATCGCCGCAATGGGCGACACGGTGTTTTGTTCAACCAGTACCGTTGCGGTATTGGTACAACCCGTGGCGAGGTTTGTAACCGTTACCGTATAGGAACCGGGCTGGCAGACCACGGGTTGCTGCAGGTTTTGAGTGCCGGCATTGATGCAAGGTCCCGACCAGGCATAACTTACACCGGGTGTGGTAGAAGAAGCCCCGATAGGGATAGTCGGACCATTACAAGTGATCACGCCTCCGGTGGCCGATACCTGGGGCGGACTTGTATTACAAATAACATCTCTGGAGGCGGTAGCGATACAGCCATTTGTTGTATTGGTGACCATCAGGGTATAGGTGCCGCAGGTATTTACCACCGGTGTAAGGGTATTTTGACCCGAAACAATATTACCACCATTGGAAGCCGACCATATATATGTAAAGTTCACGCCGGAAGAAGAACCTCCGCCGTTCAATGTTATGCTCGGAGTATTGCAAGTGATGACAGGCGGCGGCGCAATCGTTGCCGTCGGGAACGTTGTATTGGATGTGACATTGCCCGTTGCCGTTTTAGTACAGCCGTTAGTATCTGTTACCGTGACCGTATAGGCGCCCGCCTGGTTGAAAGTGGTTTGTTGTGTAGTTGCCCCGTTCGGCCACAGGAAAGTATAGGGCGAAGCCCCGCCTTGCACCGTCGCAGAAACATTGGCCGTGGGCTGCGCGCAAGTAATGATGCCATTGACATTGACCGTGACGGTCGTCGCTGCAGGCTGTGTAATTTGTACGGTGGCCGAGGCCGTTCCGCTGCCGGACGATCCGGTGACAGTAACGGTGTAGTTGCCCGCGCTCAGGTTCGAGACTGTTGGAGTCGTCGGGCCATGGCTCCACGCGTATGAATATGGTGAGGTTCCGCCCGCAGCCGTCACTGTAGCGCTGCCATTGTTGCCACCGTTGCAGGTGACATTGGTAGAACCCGAAATGGA
>JAYSZC010000011.1:0-5969 GCA_043738235.1 Lewinellaceae bacterium
ATCCAGGGTAAAACCTTTGATAATGTATTCCCGCAAACGCTGTGTAGCCCAAATGCGGAATTGTGTACCCCGGTGCGATTTCACCCGGTAGCCGATGGATATGATAACATCGAGGTTGTAGTATTCCAAATCCCGTTCTACCATGCGCCCACCCTCCGTTTGAACTGTTCGGAAATTCCGAACAGTTGCTTCACCAAAGGGCAATTCATTTTCTTCAAACACATTTTTGATATGCTCGCTTATAGTTGACTTTGCCTTTTGGAATAGTTCGGTTAACTGGTTCAGCGTAAGCCAAACTGTTTCTCCTTCCATGCGGACTTCAACTTTGATTTGGCCATCCTCCGATTGATAAAGTATAATTTCGTTATTTTCCATAATGGGTAGGTGTGAAATGGTTAAAGGTCAAGTTTGATTTTATCCGCCGCCGCCCGCTTCTTCTCATCTACCACCTTCGCATAAATTTGTGTGGTTTTCAAATCCTTATGTCCCAACATTTTGGAGACGGTGAAAATGTCTGTCCCCTGTGAAAGTTGGAGTGTGGCGTAAGTGTGTCGGAACGAGTGAAAGGTTATGTCCTTAGTTATCCCGGCCACCAATAACCAGCGTTTCAGTTTCACGTTTTCCCATGCCGAATAATGAAGCGCATGAAAAACGGTTTCGTTTGGCTCCCCCCGTTCACCCATCAATCCAAAAGCCTGTTCAGAAATAAAGTGCGTTTCAGCACCGCCGGTTTTTCGTTGGTGAAATTGCAGGTAATAGCCGCTTGCCTCACTATGCCGCACCTCATCCCATTTCAGTTTTTGAATGTCTGAAAAGCGCAGCCCGGTAAGTGCAGAAAACAAGGCGGCGCGTTTGAGCGTGGGGTTATCACATTCGGTATTGGCGAGGGCTTGCAGTTCTTCCAGGCTTAAATATTTTCGGTGTGTTTCGGCGGGCTTCACGGCTTCCACCTTGGCATTCAGGTCTTGCAACAGGTAGCCAGATTTGAAGGCTTGTTTGAGGGCGGCTTTGAATTTGTTGAAATACGAAACGACCGAATTTTGGGCAAGCGGTTGGTTTTTGGTGCGGTTGCTTGGCGCGTTCAAAAGGTAATGCCGGAACCGGTTGCAAAACTGCTCATCCAGGTCGGACATTTTCAGGCTGCCACCGGTGAACGCTTCCAGGTAATTGAGTGCGCTCATCCAGTTATCGTGGTTGCTCGCTTTGCGGTCGTTGGCCAACTGCCGAAAGAAGGTTACAAAATCGGCTTCCCGGCGTATGTCGGCCATTTGCCCGTATTGCTCATTTTGGATTTCAATTTGCCGCTGTGCGCGGATGTTTTCAGCGAGCGCACGGGTTTCTTTGTTTTGGGTTTTATCCATTTCGGTTTTCGGCCTCTCAAAAACCTCCAGGCGCAAAAACTCCCGGCGCGTTGGCTTTCCCGTTTCCGGGTGAATGATCGGGGGGTAAAAATCCAGGTAGAGCGACTTTCGCCCACCCGACAATTTTTTTTCCCGCAAAAAGACTTTGGTCGTTTTCATATTTTGAAAATGCTTTGCTGTCAAATTTTGAATTGAGCCTTTTTTATACCAATCTGCAAACTCTGCAAACTTTATATCAGACTTGAAAAAGTTGGTCAATCGAAGCGCGAAGGATAAACCGTTTGCGGCCAATCTTTGCCGATTGCACCCGCCTGGCTTTACACAGTCGCCACACCGTCGAACGGCTCACCCCGAACAGGTCGCACACATCATCCACACTCAAAAAGTCTTTGGCCTGAATCTCTGATACAGGCCGCCGGATCATTTGCCGGGTTTCCGCTTCACTCGCTTCGATGCGCTCTTTCCGTATGCGCAGTTTGTAGGCTCGCTTTGCGCAGTAATCCGAACAGAACCGCGTTACCGTGGTCTTGGCCTCAAAGGCTTCGGCGCAATGCTCGCAAATGCGTTGTACCCGTATCTCACTGCTCATTGTGTTTCAATATGTGTCAAAGTGTGTCATCATTTCTCCCGATGGGCATCAGTTGGGTACAATGACGGGCTAAAGGTACGTATTGGATACAAATAAAACGCAAATAAAAAACAAACAATGGCAAATAAGGTATAGTTAAAACATGAAAAAAGCGCTGTAAGTCAGACACTTACAACGCTTTAATATTTTTTTGTTTATTCTATTTTTTACAACTTACTTTCCAATACAAAACCTCCCAAATATATTCCCCAGCAAATCCTCCACCCCGATCTCCCCCGTGATTTCCCCCAGATACGCCAGTGCGTGCCGGATATCCTGTGCGATAAAATCGCCCGTCACGCCGGCGTTCAAGCCTTGCAACACCTCTTCCAGGGCGGCATCCGCCCGGCGCAGGGCATCGTGGTGTCGCGCATTGGTCACGATGGTGTGGTCTGTACCGATTTCGCTGCCGATGGCCAGATCGTAGAGTTTTTCCTTGAGGTATTCGATGTTCATCTGGTTCTTGGCAGAAACAGCAATAAGAGAGGAATGAGGAATGAGGAATGAGGAATGAGGAGTCGTGAGAAGTGAGTCGTGAGAGGGATTGGCGAGCAGATAAGGGTGGATGTCGGGCAGGGTCGGGTCCACCACCCATTCGGTTCGGAAGAGCGGATTGCGATCCATTTTATTGCAGACCACCAGCAGGCCCGTGCCGGTGTCCGACAAGGCGTGCAGGTCTTCGTGCACCTCCGCGAGCGTCATGCCGCCGGCCACGTCCCAGACGTAAATGAGAATGGCTGCCTGTTCAATTTTTTCCATGGTTTTAGCTACGCCGATGGCCTCGATGGTATCCTGCGCTTCCCGGATACCGGCGGTATCGATCAGGCGGAACTGCACGCCTTTGATGTTCAGCACCTCTTCGATGGTATCGCGGGTAGTGCCGGGGATGTCGCTGACAATGGCGCGTTCTTCATTGAGCAGGGCATTGAGCAGGGTGCTTTTGCCAGCGTTGGGGCGGCCTGCGATGACCGTGCTTACACCCGATTTCAAGGCATTGCCGAGCGCGAAGGACTGGATGAGCGGGCGCAGGTGGTTACGGATTTTATCCACCAGCAGTTTCAGATCGTCGCGGTCAGCAAATTCCACGTCCTCTTCGCCGAAGTCGAGTTCGAGTTCCACGAGGCTGGCAAAGTCGATGAGTTCGTCGCGGAGTTGTTGAATTTCATTGCGGAAACCGCCGCGCAACTGGCGCAGTGCCACCGTGTGGGCGGCCTCGCTCTGGCTGGCGATCAGGTCGGCCACGGCCTCGGCCTGACTGAGGTCCAAACGTCCGTTGAGAAAAGCGCGGAGGGTGTATTCACCCGGTTCGGCCAGGCGCGCGCCCTGCCGTAAACACAATTGGATGATTTCCTGTTGAATGTACGGCGATCCGTGGCAACTGATTTCGACCGTCGGCTGACCGGTGTAGGACTTTTGATCGTGGAAAACGGTCATCAGCACCTCGTCCAAAGTGCGGCCCGTTTCCGCTTCAATGCGACCGAAATGGGCCGTATGGGAAGGCTGCTCCGTCAGTTGTTTGCCTTTAAACATACGGTCGGCAATGGCAATGGCCTCCGGGCCGGAAAGCCGGATGACCCCGATGGCGCCGATGCCGGGCGCGGTGGCCAGGGCTACAATGGTATCGGAAATATCTGGAAGACGCATACTGCAAATATCAGGCTGATACTGGGAATTATGCTTTTTCTGCGGACTTTTGCGGCCTAATTTTTAGGATCAGTAGTTTTTTATTAGAAATGGAACGATTGGACGGATGAGACGGATTTTAGTTTGCTACCTGGACTTTTCTCCAGCACCCCCATCCCAAACAACGCATAATCGTACTTCACCGGATCCAGCGGATCAAAAGCCCGGAGGTTTGCGGTGAGTTCCAGCACGGCCCGCCAGTCCGTCTGCGGGCGCTGCAGCAGGCCGAACCGCCGGGCAACGCGTTCCACATGTACATCGAGGGGAATGAGCAGCTGCGCCGGACTGATTTGTTGCCATACGCCGAAGTCCACACCGGCTTCGTCGCGGCGCACCATCCAGCGCAGGAACATATTGAGTCGTTTGCAGGTAGAGCCGCGTTCGGGTGTCGCCACGTGTTTGCGGGTGCGTTCGGGCGCGTCGGTGTGGTCAAAAAAATCGCGGTGAAAACCGGCCAATGCCCGTTCCGTCGTGAGGTCGCCGGGCAGCAGGTGCCGGGCAAAAGCGTTTTCCAGCGAGTTGTGCTTCCGGTAATATTGCTGAAAAAACTCCAGGAACCACAGCGTGTCTGTGGCCTGAAAAGTACGGTGTTTGAAATCGAGAAAACGGGAGCGATCCTGTTCCGCATGATTCAGAATAAAGTCGTAGGGTGCGCCATCCATGAATTCCACCAGCCGCCGGGCACTCTGAATGATGGTTTTCCGTTGTCCCCAGGCGAGTGTAGCCGCCCAGAAACCGATGATCTCCCGGTCTTGCAAGCGACTGAAACCATGCGGAATGGAAATGGGGTCGTCGGCAATAAAGCCGGGCGTATTGTAATTCCGAAAGGCCGCTTCCAGCATATCGGCCATTTGGGCGGTATCCGCAGGCGCTAATCTGTTAGAAAACATGCCGTTCCGCGTGGTAGGAAGAGCGCACCAGCGGACCGCTTTCCACATATTTAAGCCCTTTTTGCAGCCCCACCTCGCGGTATTCGGTAAACATATCGGGGTGAATATATTCGGCCACTTCGAGGTGCATTTTGGTGGGTTGGAGGTACTGTCCGATGGTCAGGATGTCGCAGCCGTGCGCCACGAGGTGATCCATCGTCTCGTATACTTCTTCGGGCGTTTCGCCCAGGCCGACCATGATGCCGGTTTTGGTGCGTTTGCCGTAGTTTTTGATGCGCTGAATTTGTTCGAGGCTGCGCTCGTATTTGGCCTGCGGACGCACTTTGCGGTACAGCCGCGGAACAGTCTCCATGTTGTGGCTCACCACTTCCTGTCCGCCGGAAATCATACGTTCGAGCGCTTCCCAGTTCGATTTCACATCGGGGATCAGCGTTTCGATCGTCGTTTCAGGGCTGCGTTCTTTCACGGCCCTGACGGTTTGATACCAGATTTCGGCGCCCCGGTCTTTGAGTTCGTCGCGGTTAACGGAAGTGAGCACGGCGTGTTTTACTTTCATCAGCCAAATGGCTTCTGCTACACGGCGCGGTTCGTCTTCATCGTATTCTGTGGGCCGGCCCGTTTTTACAGCACAAAAGGAGCAGGAGCGGGTACATACATTTCCCAGGATCATAAAAGTGGCCGTGCCTGCTCCCCAGCACTCGCCCATATTCGGGCAACTGCCGCTCTGGCAAATAGTATGAAGATGAAACTCATCCACGATGCTGCGCACATTGCGGTAGTTTTCACCCATTGGCAGGCGCACTTTCAGCCATTCGGGGCGTTTTGGACGCGCCGCGCCTGCATTATTATCAACGATGGGAAGTTCCAGCATGCTCGTGTTTATTATTTTCGTTTTCCGAGCTGCAAATTTAGGAAGAAGTTGAAGAATAAACGGTCATTCTGTGAAGACACCAGGATGGGTACTTTTTGGGCAAAGGCATCTATCATCAGGCCGAGTTCGAGCGCTTTGACAAAGTCGTCGAAAGCGCCCCAGTCGAGGTGCAGGGCTACGCTGGCATTGCCGCCGGGCCGGAATCCGAATTTTCCCAAGCCGCGGGTAAACGGAGAAGCGCCGAGAATACGGGTATTGTCGAGGAACACCTCAGCGTTTTCTTCCGAGTATTTTTCGTGTAAAATCCGGCTGTTTCCTGCGCCGTCGGCGGTGTATCGCAGCGCCAGGTAGTATGGTTTCAGCAATCCGAGTGATGGCCCGAAACTATAACTCATGCCGATGGCCACTCCCTTTTGTTTGGCTTTTTCAGAGAAGTACCGTTTCATGCCCCAACCGGCGCGAATCACCAGCAGGTTGTTTTGTTTGCCAAAAACATAAGGCCGGAAAGAGCGGCTCACGGAAGGGTCGGCGCTTTG
>JAYSZC010000012.1:0-2411 GCA_043738235.1 Lewinellaceae bacterium
GATTGATGGGGACGCGGATTTTGCGGATTCGGCGGATTGAAACGGATTTTTTTAAATTGATGATTCCTGAATGATAATTGACAATTTTTAATTTTCACGATACATCATAAATCGTTAATAATCAATTATTAATTTAAAAAAATCCGTTTCAATCCGCCGAATCCGCAAAATCCGCGTCCCCATCAATCATATATAAATCATGGACAAAATAAGAATTGACATTTTTGACATCCTCGGCTATCTCGTGCCCGGTTCAACCCTGTTGATGGTGTTTTGGGTATGTGTGGACAGTCAGGTTACTTCCGTTTGGCATATTTACCCTTCCATGCAGCAGATCGATCAGAAAGCCCTGTTCATGGCCTTGTTGCCTGCTTATATCGCAGGTTTTATGCTCCATGCCCTCGGGGCATTTTTATACGATTTGTACCGTTTAAAAAAAACCACAAAACACGTACCCGGCCTGGTGCAGGACAACTGGGCGCACATCCGGGAATACGGAGGAAAACACATTGCCATTCTGGAAAGATGGTATGCACTGCGGGCCTTTTCGCAGAATCTGGCAGCGGTCAGCCTGATAGCGGGCGCTGTCAGTATCGCCAAATGGTGGCGATTCGGTTACACGGAGTGGCTGATTGCTTTTCTTTGTCTGATGGCCTTGTGCATCTTGGCGCTCAAAAGATCCGAAATATTCCACCGCTATCTGAATGAAGATATTGCAGCCGTTTTAAGGCTGGGTCTGGGTAAATAGGATTTCACCACAGAGGCACACTCATCCTTTCTAATCCGTTCTATCTGTCAAATCCGCGTACCATCATCACCCTGCGTACCATATCCTGTAAACAGCATCTGCGTCATCATCAGAGATCAATAAAGAGCCATCGGGCAATTGTTCTATATCAACCGGACGTCCCCAAACATCACCGCCTTGTAGCCAGCCTTCCGCAAAGGTGCTGTAGCCAAGACTCTTGCCCTGCGCATCTAAGCGCACCAAGCTAATACGGTAGCCAATTTTTTTACTGCGGTTCCAGGAACCATGTTCGGCAATAAAAACTTGATTCTGGTACGTATTGGGGAACATTTTGCCGGTGTAGAATTCCATACCTAGTGGCGCTACATGCGGACCGAGGTTTTGCACGGGCGGGGTAAAATCCGAGCAAGGGCGTTTTTTGCCGAATTCCGGATCCGCCAGATTGCCGCCGTGGCAGTAAGGATAGCCATAATGTAGTCCTTTTTTTGTCATCCGGTTCAGTTCACAGGGCGGCACATCGTCGCCCATCATATCGCGGCCATTTTCAGTGAACCACAGTTCGCCGCTAACGGGATGCCAGTCGAATCCTACCGTATTGCGAATGCCCGTGCCGAGGATTTCAGGTTTGGCGCCGGCTTTATCCACATCCAGCCGGGTAATGGTTGTAAAAATAGAATCGGATTCGCAATTGTTGCAGGGCGCCCCCACCGGAACGTATAGTTTGCCATCGGGGCCGAAAGCGATGTATTTCCAGCCGTGGTGCGCGTCGGACGGATACTGGCTGTACACCGTCACGGGCGCCGGGCAAGCGGCTTCTCCCCGGGCCAGCGCATCAATGCACTTTTCAATGGCGTCATAACGCAAGATTCGATTCACTTCAGCCACATATAAGGCGCCGTTGCGAAAAGCTACCCCGTTGGGTTTGTTGAGTTTTTGGGCGATAGTAAAAATCTGATCGGCCCGAAAGTCACCGTTGGTATCTCGCAATGCATATACGCTCCCCTCTTCGCGGGTGCCCACAAAGAGCGTGCCCTGCGGACTCAGGCAAAGTGAGCGGGCATTTTCAACCCCTTCTACATAAACATCAATCTGAAAACCCGGTGGGAGTTTGATTTTATCTATGGGCAATTTGCCGGTATATTTTGGTGTTGAAGGTGGTGTAGCCGGAGCATCTACGGGTTTGTTTTTCCGGGGACTAAAAGTGTTACAACTGATCAGCAGCAGGCAGCAGCAATAGAATAAAGGACGCATGGGCATGACAATTTGGATAAGCGTTCGCAAAACAAAGTGCTGGGACGGTAATCATTCCGGTTTTCGCACAGAGCACTTCTGAAGTCCATAAATATAAGTTAAAAACCGAACCACAAATGAGCGCCAAAAGTTTTGGAGTCTGGAATTAATTCTTTTCAGCAGGCTTGTACGCGGAGAAAAATTGCAATACATTTGGCCGAACAATATATTTCCCCAATGATAGAGTTGTGTTACCAAATAACATATTGAATTTGGAATCTTGCCTGATGCAGAGGCGGTCTCGGTTTGGCAAGAGACTTCATTCGTTCAGAACCAGGTTTTATGTCGGAAACAAACGTGTCACAATCCATACCCCGATTCGGCCAGACAGCCCGGCGCGATGCATGGTGGGTAAGTCCAGCAGTCGTTTTTA
>JAYSZC010000013.1:0-2405 GCA_043738235.1 Lewinellaceae bacterium
CATCAACCCTTATAAACCTTCATCAACCCATTCACGAAAACATCACGTACACGGCCCAGGCCCCGAAGTAAGCCAGCAAACTCATGGCAAAAAACTGAAGGGCAGCCCATTTCCAGCCGCCTGTTTCGCGCTTGACCACAGCCAGCGTACTGAAGCATTGCATGGCCAGCGCATAAAAAACGAGTAGCGACATGGCTGTCGCCAGCGAATATACCGGTTTTCCCGTATCGCTGAAAGTCTCTGTTTTCATCTTGCTGCGCAAGGTGGCTTTCGCCTCGTTTTCATCCCTGTTGTTAATGTCGCCTTCTTCCGAACCCATATTGTACAGCACAGCCAGGGTGCCGGTAAATACTTCCCGCGCCGCAAAAGATGTCAGTAGGGCGATGCCGATTTTCCAGTCATAACCCAAAGGACGTATCAACGGCTCGAAAGATTTGCCCATTTTTCCTGCAAATGAGGCTTCCAGCCTGCGTTGTTGCACAAAATCTTCGGTTTGATTGGAGTCGAGGTGCATGGCAATTGCATCCGTATGTGCTTGTTCGGTCGCAACTGCAATCGAATCGCCCGGCCCGAATCGGGACAAGGCCCACAAAACGATTGAAACAACCAGGATAATTTTGCCCGCGCCGGAAACAAACGCCACTACTTTTTCCCAGACGGAAAGCCACACATTTTTCCAGTGCGGCATCCGGTATTCCGGCAGTTCAATGGCTAAAAAAGACGGCTCGCGGGTGCGCAGCCATTTTTTCATGGCCCAGCCCGACAAAAGGGCAGCGATCACGCCCAGGGCATACATGCTGCCGAACACCAGCGTCTGAGCGCTCAGTATACCGGCCACTTTTACAGCGGGAACAGCCAGGCCGATCAATACCAAATACACCGGAATACGCGCACTGCAACTGATAAAGGGCGTGACCATCACTGTAATGAGCCGCTCCTGCCAGTTGCCAATGGTGCGGCTGCTCATGATGGCAGGCACCGCGCAGGCGCTACCGCTGATCAGCGATATGACGCTGCGTCCGTTCATGCCGAAACGCCGCATGGTTTTGTCGAACATAAAAACCACCCGAGCCATGTATCCGACTTCTTCCAGAATAGCAATGAGCAGGAAAAGCAGGGCGATTTGTGGAACAAACACCAAAATGCCGGCCAATCCGGCCAAAATACCATCGGTGAGCAGTTCCGTAAACCAGCCCTCGCCGAGGGTCGATTGTACGCCGTCGCTCAGGATGCCGAATCCGTTTTCAATAGCGTCCATCGGATAACCGCTCCAGTCGAAGATAGCCTGAAATATCAGCAACATGACTGCTACGAAAATAAAAGGCCCCCACAAGCGATGTGTTAGAACGGCATCTATACGATCCGTGACCGTGCTTGGGAAAACGGGCGGCTGATGAATGGCATCGCGGACTATGGGCACAAAACGATCAAAACGGTCGAGCGTCTCATCCACTTGTGCCCGCAGGGATTGAAAGTCTTTGGTTTCCGCAATCGTGCCGAGCACTTCTCTTTCCTGGCGCTGCAAAAACGGAAGCCAGTCGCGGTGGTGTACCAGCAGCAAGGCCCGATACGGATTTTCGACCCCCAGGTTGTGCCGTACCGCATCTGCTATCTGTTTTTCCCCGTCGCTTAACTTGTAAAAAAATACATTTTCAGCAGTCCTAACGGGGTTTTTTAGCGTTTTTTCAACTTCAGACAACAATTTTTGAATATTATCTTCCTTCCGGCCGCTGATGGAAATGACGGGAATGCCCAGTTGGTCGATCAGTTTGGCTGTGTTGACCTTGATGCCCATTTCAAGGGCCGTATCCGACATGTTCAAGGCCAGGATAACAGGTAAATGCAGGTCCAATAGTTGGGTAAGCAGCAGCAAATGCCGCTCCAGGTGGGTCACGTCGGCAATGTAAATAAGCGCATCCGGGAAAAACGGATTATCCGGATCGCTCATGACGGCTGCTACCAGCTTCTCATCGGAAGAAGTGGGATACAAGCTGTAAGTGCCGGGAAAATCAATCAGCGTGGCTTCTTTACCACTTGGGAAGCGCATACGTCCCGTTTTAATTTCCACCGTAACGCCGGGAAAATTGCCTGTCTGCTGCCGGAGTCCGGTCAACAGGTTGAACACAGTCGATTTACCTGAATTTGGATTGCCTGCCAGCGCCACCCTCGGCGTTCTGTCCTCCTCTTGTTGCGTCATACTTCCAAAAGAATGCTGGCAGCCTCTTCTTCCCGCAAGGCAATACGAACACCATCCACTTTGATATAATACGCATTGCCAAACGGCGATGTGCGCACCATTTCGATACGGGTGCCTGGCAAAACACCCATTGCAGTCAGTTTACAAGCCAGTGCCGCATCTGAAATAGAAATGGTGCAGGCGCTTTCATTTATTTTAAGATCGGGTA
>JAYSZC010000014.1:0-2402 GCA_043738235.1 Lewinellaceae bacterium
GTCTGATGCCGTAACACCTAAGAATGTTTTGTCTGTCTCGCACAGGTTGTGCGACTGGGTGCCGTTATCCCACCACAGGTCGCCGTCGTTCCAGTACCGAAGACCGTCTGCATCGAAGTTAGAACTGTAATCGCAAGTGTCGATCGGTGTGCAGGTAACTGTCGGCGGCGTTTGGTCGATCACTTTGATGATCTGTTTGTACGTTACACAGTTCGGGGTTTCATCACCCTGGATGGCTGGATTGTTCCATACCCGTACAGAAGTTCCATTCGCACGCAGTTGCTCGAAGCAAGCCTCATCCGGATTGTAATCGCACCAGTTGATGACCGTCCAGGTACGTTCGATTTTGAAACAGGCATCCGGTACAACCGTGAAGTAAACGTCGTTGTATGCTATGCCGATCAATTCGCAACCTTCGTCATTCGTGATAACAGGGTAACCAAAATCAGGCTCGGTTACACAGTTGACCGTTTTGTCAGCCGGGAATACGATGTTGTAGTCAGGTACATTCGTTACGGTAATACGCTGGGTGCAGCTGCTGCTGAAGCCGTAGCAATCCCATGCAGTGAAGCGACGGATAATAATGCCGCGGTTGCAAGTGGTATCGAAGGCTGCGTTCAGGAAACCGTTGTAGTATGTTTTTTGTGTAGCGCCGCAAACACCCGGAACCGCAGTAGTACCGGCTGGAATATTCGCTACTCCGCCCGGTGCAGCGCTGGTCGGCGGTGTTGCATCCAAGCAGCAGTTATCCGATACGCTTGGGTAACCGTAAGCCCAAAGGCTTGGATCGAAGTTCTGGCAAGACACCGTAACGTGTGCCGGTGGAACACATTCAGGTTTGATTTTATCCTGTACTTCCACCTGGATCATGCACTCGTTGTAGATATACATGATACAGTTGGTTTCAAAATCGCGCATTGGGTTACCGTATTCATCCGTGAAGTACGCCCAGTTGCCGTTGATATCCAATTGGTACACACGCAGGATAACGGTTTGGGTGGTACCTACCTCGCAGCAGTAGAATTTGATCGAATCATTTTCCGCAGTCGCGATGTCGTATTCATCGTTGAAACCGTTGGATTGGTTGTAATCCAATTCGCCACAAGGGTCTACCCGCCAGTCATCGCAGCCCGGAACGTTTTTCAGACCTTCAATACACTGGCTGTACGGACCCATACGGCGAACCGTGAATGCGATACCGTTACAGTTGTCATAAGAACCCTGGTCGAACGCAGAGGCCGGCACCCAGGTCACGCCTGCAAATTTGCAAGCATCGGATGGTACGTAGCAGTCGGTCGGGTCATCGGTGCCAATGGCAACGGTGGTGAATTGTGTGCAGGTTGCTACCGGCGGAACATCGTCCACAACAGTCAGCCAGAAAGTGCAGGAACTCATATTTCCGCATACGTCTTCTGCCATGTAGGTGACTAAGTGGTGACCGATCGGCAGGCAGGGCGTGTTACCGTAACGGCCCAGGGTGTCGCGATCCCAGAAATTATTGCCCGGGAAAGTGGTCAGGGTAAATTGACCCGGGTGGGTCGTATTATTTAAGGTGTAGGTAGCAACCACCTGGCCTTCCAGGTATTGGTCGTACACCGTAATCATAGCGCTGATTCTGCTGATACTGGAACAATTATCCGTGATAATTACATCCGGCAGGTTGACCGTAGCGCAGCACTGAGACGGGTTGGTCGACACTGTCATGTCTGATGGGCAGGCAATTTCAGGGCCATATTCGTCTATAATCTTGATCAACTGAATATGGTTGGTCGGGTTGGTGAAGCCATTGCCGGGGCCGGTCGGCAGACACCAGTCATACACTGTCCAGGTACGCAGGTATTTGCGCGTACCTTCACAAACATTAATCAGTTGGTCGGCGTAGGTTGCATTGATTTCGCAAAGTGTATTGTTCGGGAAAATCGGGAAAACCAGACCAAAATCCAGGATAAATGGAACACCCGTGTAAGAGGGCGCCGGACGACCCTGCGCATCCCTTGGATAATCATCATCGCACTGGATGGTAATATCATCCGGGAAATCCACATCATATACGTGGCGGCGTTCGAAATAAATGTACTGCTGGCAGGTAGAAGAGTTGCCGCTGCCGTCTACGGCAGTCCAGGTGCGAATTACATAGGCGCTCAAATCGCCAATGCTACCGCAAGCCTGATCAAAGAATTGGTCTGTAAACGACAAAGACGGCGTATAGCAGTTGTCATCTACAAAAGGATAAGCCTCTATCTGCGAAAAACCCAGAGCGATCAGATCAATCGGCTCGTATTCGGTGATCGCGCAGCTGATGGTAATATCGGTGCATTCGATTTCAGGAGCCAGTTTGTCTTCCACATGCAACATACCCCAGCAGGTATTGCCGTTTACTACTGCGGCGTTTCTGACGCGAA
>JAYSZC010000015.1:0-2401 GCA_043738235.1 Lewinellaceae bacterium
CGGCGTCGCGAAATTCTAATTTCCAAGGGTGCTCCAGGATGGTCACGCTGCCGAAACGGCCCGTGTAGCGGTGCCCACCCGCTATTTTAGCGTATTGCCAGGAAGCGTCGCGACCGGGTTCTTTCACCAGCATCAGCGACGGCTCGCCGGTAGCGTACTGCGGCCCCGTCTGTGCCCGAATCCGCACGGTGCGGGGCGATACGAATTCGATAGAAAACGGCAGTGAAGGATTGGGCGCGTATTCACCGGATGGGAATTCATTCGGGCCTGCCGGACTCAGGCCTACCATCATATTATCGAACGCATGGCGAACGGTGTAGACCGAGCGCTGCCAAACCACTTGCCCCGCGCCGGTAGCCGGATTGAAACCCGCCAGGCTGTCGGCGACAAAATAGGTGTTGGACAATTCCCGGAAGTCGCTGCTGATGTCGATGGGTTCGTTGAGTACGCGTTGTGCAAACGAGGTCTGCGTCCATACCAACAGCAGCAGGGCCGGGAAAACTTTATTGATCCGTGTATTCATGGTGAGTCGTGAGTGGTGAGTCGTGAGTGGTGAGGCTGTTTAGAAGCGGCGAATGAGGATGACGCCGGTTATGATAAGCAATACGCCTAAAAAACGCAGCAGGTTAACGGCCTTGACCGGCACCCCCAGCAAACCGTAGTGATCGAGTACCAGGGTGATCAGCATTTGGCCTGCAATAATAAGACTAAAGGTCAATGCCACACCCAGCCTGGGTACTAATATGATGACCGCCGTTACAAAATAAGCGCCCAGCAATCCACCCGTCCAGGCGATGGCGGGAGCGTTTTTAGCGGCAAAAACGGCCTTTAAGGGTACATTTGAAACAAGACAATAGGCGAATAAAGCCAGGGTGCCCACTAAAAAGGAAATCAAGCCGGAAAGTACCGGCGCCTCTACGGCTGCGGCTAATTTGTTGTTGATAGCGGCTTGTGTCGGGAGCGCGAAGCCCGCAATGACGGCTATGAGAAAGAAAATCCAGGTGGGCATATCGTCGTTTTTTTACGAGAGCAAAGATCAACAACTATCCGAAATTACAAACGTGTAAATCAGACACGTTTATTTACCTTTCGAAATAATTCCAGCGCCCAACTTCCCGAAAGTTTGAAACTTTCGGGAAGTTTAGGCTCCAATGGCAATACTTTGACTTTCAACGCTTTTTGTAAAAATGCGACTATATTTTTTGCTCTCATTGCTACTTTCCGTGCCGCTTCTCCCGGCCCAAACACCCTCCCCCACCCCCTGGGGTCTCTGGTTCGACCGGCCCGCCGCCGATTGGAATGAAGCCCTGCCGGTAGGAAATGGCCGCCTGGGCGCTATGTTTTTCGGCCGATTGGATACGGAACGGATTCAACTCAACGAATCATCGGTATGGACAGGTAACCATGCTGATTTCGTAAACCCGGAAGCAAAAGCAGCACTACCGCAGGTGCGGGCATTGCTTTTTGCCGGAAAATATGCCGAAGCGCAAAAACTGGCCCAGGCAAAAATGATGGGCGACAAAAAAGTGCCGAGCAGGTACCAGACGCTGGGCGATTTAACCATCGAATTCGGAAAGGAACACGCGGCGGACGTATCCGGTTATGAAAGATCATTGGATCTGGAAACAGCCGTTGCCGGCGTTCGCTACCGTTCGGGCGGGACTACCTTCACGCGTGAAATTTTTTCCAGTGCGCCCGACCAGGCATTGGTCGTGCGCCTGATCGCGGATAAACCGGGTGCGCTAAGTGCCGGTTTCAGGTTGAGCAGGCCGGGCAATCTTGCCGCCATAGTTGTTCAGGGAAATGAAATAACCCTGAGCGAGCATGTCGATAACAGCAACGGCGTGCAACTTGTTTCCCGCCTGAAAGTGTTGCCCGGAGGCGGCAGTCTGCGTGTACAAGACGGCCAGATAAGGGTGGAAAAAGCCGATCACATCACGTTGCTACTGACGGCTGCCACCGATTACCGGGGAGCAGCGCCGGCTATCCGGTCGCAAACACAGTTGGAACAGGCTGCGTCGAAAACATACGAGGACTTAAAAGCAGCACATATTGCTGATTATCAACAGTATTTTAAACGGGTCGATCTGCATCTCGGCGCCACGGATGCCGTGTATTTTCCAACCAACTACCGCATCGCAGCCATGCAAAAAGGTAGCACCGACCCGCAGTTGCAAGCTTTATACTACCAGTTCGGGCGTTATTTGCTTATCAGCAGTTCGCGTCCCGGCGGCTTACCCGCTAATTTGCAGGGTATCTGGGCCGACGGCCTGAACCCGCCCTGGGACGCCGATTACCATATCAACATTAATATTCAGATGAATTACTGGCCTTCGGAGATTTGTAACCTCTCGGAGTTGCACCTGCCTTTCCTTCATTTTCTAGATGCTATGCGTCCCGA
>JAYSZC010000016.1:0-2400 GCA_043738235.1 Lewinellaceae bacterium
TATTATCAACTTTTATAAACCCTTATCAACCTTTATCAACCTTTTGAGACAACCACTATTCCGGGCCAACCGATCCTACGCCACACCATGTCCGACCAAATCCGCCAACTCGAACCCTCCGCGCCCTGGAGTATTTTTGCCGACCTCAATGCCGTTCCCCGCGCTTCCAAAAAGGAGCAGCGCATTTCTGCCTGGGTGCAGGAATTTGGCCGAAAATTGGGTCTGGAAATACTGACCGACGATTTTGGAAATATTATTATCAAAAAACCGGCCTCGCGAGGGCGTGAAAAAAGTCCGGTTACCATCCTGCAGGGGCACCTGGATATGGTACACTCGAAAAATGCGGACGTCCATTTCGACTTCGAGGCCCAGGGCATCGATATGTACCTGGACGGCGATTGGGTGCGCGCCCGCGGCACTACGCTCGGCGCCGACAATGGTCTTGGAGTAGCTGCCATTCTCGCCGTTTTAGCCTCGAAAGACATCGCGCACCCGCCCTTGGAAGCCTTGTTTACGCTCGACGAAGAGCAGGGACTTGGCGGCGCTAAAAACCTGGGGCGCGGGCTGCTGAAAGGAAAATTGCTGCTCAACCTCGACACCGAAGAAGACCATGTGCTGACCATCGGTTGCGCCGGCGGCATCGACACCCTGATCGACTGGCAGTACCGGGAGGAAGCCGCCCCGGAAAACGGGAAATCATTTTTGGTACAGGTTAGCAGCTTGCAGGGCGGCCACAGCGGTATGGACATCCACCGGGGCCGCGGCAACGCCAATAAAATCCTCGCCCGGGTGCTGATGGCATGTGCGCCTGCCGGTCTGCGGCTGTCTGCCTTCGACGGCGGCAACCTGCGCAATGAAATTCCCCGCGAAGCCAAAGCATGGGTAGCCGTGAAAAATGAAAAACGTTTTGCCAAACTACTGCAGGCGGCGGAAAAGGAAATCGCCACTGAATTTAAAACCGTGGAACCCAATCTGAAAGTCACCGCGACGGAAACGCCCTTGCCCGGCAAGGTGATGCGCAAAGCAGACCAGGCCAAATTCCTCCACGCCATCCGCGCCGTGCAAAACGGAGTATTCCGTATGAGTCCCGAAATACCCGGATTGGTGGAAGCCTCCACCAACCTGGCGAAAATAAGCCTGGGCGGCGGGCGGCTGAAAATCGGCTCGCTGCAACGCAGTTCTGTTGAGTCCAGCAAATCCGATGTGGCGGCGGCATTTCGCGCGCCTTTCGACCTGTTGGGCGCCGGGGTGGAAACAGTCAACGAATACCCCGGCTGGAAACCAAACCCCGGTTCCAAAATTGTGCAAAAAATGGCCGGCATTTATCAGAAAATGTACGGCGAAGCGCCCCTGATCGAAGCCTGTCACGCCGGTCTCGAATGCGGCATTATCGGGCAGGCGTATCCGGGGCTGGATATGGTATCCTTCGGGCCGCTGATCGAAGGCGCGCACAGTCCCGATGAGCGGGCCTCCGTGTCGAGTTTCAAGAAATTCTGGAAATTTTATGTGGAGGTACTGGGGGCGATTTGATTGTTGAAGCCTGTCTGTTATTGCCATACAAAAAAGGCCTGCTGAACGATTTCAGCAGGCCTCTGTAGAACCGTAATTACTACGCCCCCGAGTATTATCTTTTTCCTTTATATACCCTTTCCCATTACATCATATAAAACTTCCTTATTTTCCTGGGAAATGGCCGGCAGGCTAAACTGATAAAAACGTTCTCTTTTGCGATCCATCAGATGGATGCCCTGGCTTTCACTGCCGATCCATAACCACCCACGGCTATCCTCAAAAAGTGCCGTTACCGTATTGTCGGAAAGTGTATAGGGATGATGCGGATCGTTGCTCCAAACCCGAAAATTATGACCGTCGTAACGATTCAGGCCATCTTTCGTGCCGATCCAAAGAAAACCATCTCTCGTTTGCAGCAAATCATACACCATACCCTGTGACAATCCGTGGTCGATAGTCAATGCCTCCGCCGGAGCAATCTGCCCGGGTAAAACAGCAGGGAATACAAGCCTCCAGAATAATAGCAGGGCCACAACGCTCAGGCGACTGCAACAGAAGGACATCATCAGGATTACTTTCATTAGGGGCAAATAAGTAATTTGCAAAAAGAAAAAGACAGCGAAAATCAACGATTTACGCAAAATTTTTTGAGCCTTATTTGATCCGCTTACTTATTTGCAGCAAAAACAAATCCAAATTATACTTTTTCGCCTACGATGTGCGCTGTTGGTCGTCAGAGTTCCAAAAAATAAAAAACAGGAGTCATCCCGAATTTATGCAATGATTCTATTGGCCAAAATGAAATGTGCGGGGTCGTAAGACCCGCGCACGGCGGTAACGTCTGGCTCAAGAATGAGTGATAACCAATGGATTTCGTTTGTTGATAAA
>JAYSZC010000017.1:0-5942 GCA_043738235.1 Lewinellaceae bacterium
CTTACCCTTCACGGCGCAAAGGGTAAGACCCTCACGGACTAATCCTTGGCCTGAAATCTGCTCAAAAGATTTACGCTGGCGCCGAGGTTGTGTGAGAAGGATCGGACTGAAAAAAGAGCCAAATTTTATTTTTTATCGAGTGCTAAACTTTCCAGGTTTTAAAACCTGGAAAGTTTCTGGTAGCGAAAACGAAATAAAAATTTGTACTGTTGTTGACGCCGATCCTTTTGACACAACCCCACTCCTCCCCACATTACCAAATGCTATTTATGTTCATTTCAAATTTAAAATGATGAAAGCGAAAAAAACGTTGCTTGTAGGTATGATCCTGCTGGGTCTGGCTGCATCCGGCTTTGCTGCCTATCGCCAGTTCAGTTCCGGGGCTGCCGACTGTTGTTTCCCCGCCTGTTGCACGCAGGAACAATCTGCCGAATGCTGCAAAATGGCTGAGTAGTCAGATTAATATTGTGTTTAGTAACAATGAAAAGAAGCGCTGCCCGAAATACTTCGGACGGCGCTTCCTATTAGAAATGTACTGGTCGGATAACCGATAACTGATAACTGATAACCAAATTAACGTACCACGATCAGTTTCTCCGTTTTCACGGCCTTACCGGCCTGGATACGAACCAGGTAGAAGCCGATTGGTAGATTGCTCGTGTTCAATATGAAGGTTTGTTCGCCGGCAACTGATTTCAGGTTGATCTGCTCACCGAAATACTGACCGTTCAAACCGAATACGCCGACAGAAAGATCAGCAGCGTCGGCCAGTTCCATTTGCAGGGTAACAAAGTCGTTGGCGATGGTCGGGAACAATTTCACTTTGCTGATGTAACGCTCCACGTTTTCCGTTTCCGTCAGACCGTCTACGTTCAATTCGAGGAATTTAGCCCAGCCTTGTGTCCAGTCTTCCAGACCGCCGAATGCGCCTGCGTAGGATACCTGTTCAAAGAACGGCGTATTGATACGAGACGAAGCGAAAGAAGCGGCGCCTAAGGCTGGAGAAGCAAAAGTCGGGGAAGCGTTCGGAGCGTCGAGGTTAAACGGATCCTGCAGGTTCATGGCGCCAGAAGTAGCGAATGCTGAGTTGCCAAAAGCAGGTGTATTAAACCAGGTGGTTACGTTGAACCCTACGGTGTTGGTTGTCGTCAGCAAGGATGTTGGTCCTGCTACAAAAGTGTTTTTCACCTCAATTCTGTTAGCAGTAGCATGGTTGGCGCAAGAGTCGCCGTCGATGAAAATACCTACCGGGTAGCTACCCATCAAGATCGAGTTGAACAGGGCCGGTTCAGAGTTGCGGCGGATATGCGCAGCGCGGCGGTAGTCGGCAGCAACTGCGCCGGTTGGTCCTACGATGGTTACGTTCGAGAAGGTCGGACGTGTTTTTGGCGTTGCGCCCGTGCCTTGTGCGTTGTTGTCAATTTCAAAACCGTTGGAACCGCTCACGTCGGCAACGGCCGGGTCGCGTACAGAGAATGCAAACTGTATATCGCCATTGTAACCGAAGTCGGTGTCAAAATCGTCGTCTAAGCCGCGGTAAGCGATCAGGTGTTTGCAGTCGACAGAACCTCCGAACCATTCAAAAGAGTCATCGCCGCTGTAAGATACCTGTACATTATCAATAGTCGTACCGGAACCGACACCGCCGAGGGTCAGGCCATTGATTTCGTTGTTGGGCTGGAACGCGATACCCGGGTATTCGATGCGTACATATTTTAATGTACCGGAGTTATCTGCTGCATTCGGTGTGCCGCCGCCGCAAGCGCCGCCGTAGAGACCGTCGCCGGCAGCATTATTCACGCCGCCTTCAATCTCGCCGCAACCGGCCTGGCCCTGAAAAGAAGTGTTGGTGGTGCCGTTACCCAAAATGATGATACCGCCCCAGGAGCCGTAGGTCGGCTCTGTGTCGTTGGTGGTGAAAACAATCGGCAAATCAGCAGTGCCTTCCGCTTCAATTCTGGAGCAACGCGTTACGATCAGAGCGCCTTTTGTGCCTTTATCGCCTTTAATGACAGTTCCGGGTTCGATGGTGAGGACTGCGCAGTTTTTTACATAGATAAAACCTTGCAAAACATATACTTTATCAGCCGTCCAGGTTGTGTTAGTCGTGATATTGCTGGAAACAATTACCTCCGGCGTAGGCACGAGACCCACTTGCTGCAGGTTGTCGCCAAAACGCGACCAGGAAGCCGTCCAGTCGCCGGAAGGGCCGAATGCGCCGGCATAACTCACCGGTGTAAAGAAGCCGCCGCCGAGGCGCGGGTTAGAGAAATCGGCATAACCCAGCACCGGTGAAGTTGCCTGCGGGCGCGGATTGGGCAGGTTCAAATCAAATGGGCTAACCAATTGTGCGTCCGCGGAATTCGTACCCACAGAGATTTGATTGGCCGCAGCATAAGCGGCGATATCGAAAGCCGCATTGGTAGTCGAAAGCGGCGTAGTCATGCCGTGGTAGAAAGAGTTTTTTACGACGAGTTTGCCCGTTTGTGCATGGGCAATACAAGAGTCGCCGTCGATGAGCAATCCTACCGGATACGAGCCTACAAAAACGGAATTTAAAATGGCAATTTCGTTGTTGCGACGCAGGTGACTGGCACGGCGATAGTCGGCAGCAACAGCGCCAGTAGGGCCGGCAATCGTTACATTGGAGAATGTCGGGCGGGTTTTTGGTGTAGCACCGGTACCCTGCGCATTGTTATCCACCTCGAAACCATTGGAACCGCTGACGTCAGCCACTTCCGGGTCGCGCAGCGCATAAGCGAATTGCACACTACCGTTATAACCGAAGTCGGCGTCAAAATCATCATCCAGACCGCGGTAAGCGATCAGGTGTTTGCAGTTGACGGAACCGCCGAACCATTCAAAAGAGTCATCACCGGCATAAGACACCTGTACGTTGTCGATGGTAGTGCCCGAACCCACAGCGCCTAAAGTCAGGCCATTGATTTCGTTATTGGGTTGAAAAGCAATACCGGGATATTCGATTCGCACATAACGCAGGATACCGGAGTTGTCCGCAGCATTGGGTGTGCCGCCTCCGCAAGCGCCGCCATAGGTGCCGTCGCCGTTGGCATTGTTCACGCCACCTTCAATTTCACCACAGCCGGACTGGCCCTGGTAAGAAGTGTTGGTGGTGCCGTTACCGAGGATAATGATACCGCCCCAGTCGCCGTAGGTTGGAGACGCTTCATTGCTGGTAAATACGATCGGTTGATCGGCAGTACCGTCGGCAATGATTTTAGAGCCGCGCGTTACGATCAGGGTGCCTTTGGTAATTTTATCACCTTTAATAGTGGTTCCGGCTTCAATGGTCAGTGTAGCGCCGTTTTTTACGTACACAAAACCGCTCAGCAGGTAGGTATTCGACCTGGACCAAGTAGTGTTGCTTGTGATATCGCCCGAGACTGTTACCTGAGCAAACATGCTCGAAAAGGCGGTAAGACAGAGGACAATAAGTAGTAATGTCTTTTTCATTGCAGGATAATTTTTTTTAAAAATGTATGCGCCGCAAAGGTCGCCCGGCTACAACGGGCATTGAAGAAGACACGATTAAGTTTGGTTTAAGTCTGTATTAAGCCAGTGTTAAGTAAAAAATGAAAAACGAATAGGAACCCGTGTTTTTCTATTGCCTGAAAAAAAACCTGCTTTCCTTTTTCAATTTGTAAAACTAACCTACTTTAACCGCCCGAAACAGCAATAATCACCAAACCAAGTTTCTTATTCCTATGTCTGCCTACGACACCAGCAAAATCCGGAACATTGTCCTTTGCGGGCATTCCGGCAGCGGCAAAACCACCCTTGCCGAGACGATGCTCTTTGAAGCGAAAGCCCTTACGCGGCGCGGAAGCGTCGGCGAAGGCAATACCCAGAGCGATTATTCCGCTTTGGAACAACAACGCGGACACTCCCTTTTTGCATCCGTACTCCACTGCTCCTGGAAAGATACCAAAATCAATATACTCGATACGCCCGGACTGGACGACTTCGCAGGAGAAGTGGTGACAGCCCTGAAAGTAGCTGATACAGCCGTGATGCTGCTCAATGCCCGCAGCGGGGTGGAAGTAGGCACCGAACTGCTGTGGGAATATATCGAAATGTTCGAGACGCCGGCGATGTTTGTGGTGAACCAGCTCGACCATGAGAAGGCCGATTTTGAAATGACGCTGGATCAGGCCAAAAAACGTTTTGGCGCCCGCGTCCTGCCTTTCCAGTTTCCGGTCAACCAGGGCGCCGGTTTCAATGCCATTGTGGATGCATTGCGCATGGTGATGTACGTATTCCCCGCCGCAGGCGGAAAACCGGAGAAAAAAAGTATCCCGGCGGAACACCAGGCCCGCGCAGACGACATGCACAACGCCCTCGTGGAAGCCGCAGCGGAGAATGACGACCAGCTGATGGAAAAATATTTTTCGGAAGGCAACCTCGACGAAGAAGAACTGGCCAAAGGACTGAGCATCGGCCTGGCACACCGCCAGTATTTCCCGCTGTTCTGCGCTTCCGGACAAAAAGATATGGGCAGCGGCCGCATCATGGGTTTCATCCATGATATATGCCCCAGCCCTGCCGACCGCCCTGCCGCCGCGCTCGAAAACGGCGGTACCAAACCCTGCGAAGCCTCAGCGCGTCCATGTGTTTTTATTTTTAAAACGGTCAACGAACCCAAAGTGGGCAGCGTATCCTATTTTAAAGTGTATTCCGGTGTGCTGAAAGCCGGCGATGAATTGGTGAATGCAGACAACAGCACCGTCGAACGTTTTTCACAACTCTTTGAAAGTGAGGGTAAAAACCGCGATTCCGTGAACGAACTCCGCGCGGGCGACATTGGCTGCACCGTCAAACTCAAAAGTTCGCATACCAACCAGACGCTCAATCCCAAAGGCGCCGACACGAAAATCGAACGCATCCACTTCCCGCCACCCCGCATTCGTATGGCTGTGGTACCGCCCAGCAAAGCCGATGTGGAAAAAATGGCCCATGCGCTCCATTCCATCCAGGAAGAAGACCCTACGCTGCTGGTAGATCAAAGTATGGAACTCCGGCAAACGATCATTCAGGGCCAGGGCGAAATGCACCTCGACATCGTGCGCTACAAAGCCGAACAAAACTTCGGCGTGCACATCGATTTTATAGAGCCGCGCATCCCTTACCGGGAAACGATCACCAAGGAAGTCAACCAGGATTACCGGCACAAAAAACAGACGGGCGGCGCCGGGCAATTTGCCGAAGTACACATGCGTGTCGAACCGTATTACGAAGGTATTCCGGCGCCGCACGGATTAAACGCCAAAAACATAGAGGTGGAAGACCTGAAATGGGGCGGTAAATTTTGCTTTGTCTGGGCCATCGTCGGCGGGGTCATCGACAGCCGCTTTACCAATGCCATCAAAAAAGGCATCATGTCGAAAATGGAAGAAGGCCCCGGCACCGGTTCCTATTGCCGCGATATCCGGATCAGTGTGTACGACGGTAAAATGCACGACGTGGATTCCAATGATATGGCTTTCCAGTTGGCCTCCACCATGTGTTTCAAAGAGGCTTTCCTGAAAGCGGGGCCACAAATTCTGGAACCGATCTACGACCTCGAAGTGATGTGTGACGCCGAAGTGATGGGTAGTGTGATGGGCGACCTGCAAACGCGCCGCGCCATCATCATGGGCATGGACGCTGACGGACATTACCAGGTCATCAAGGCGCGCGTGCCGCTCAAGGAATTACATAAATACTCCTCCACGTTGCGTTCACTTACACAGGGCAAAGCAAAATTCAGCATCGCCTTTGCGGAATACGGCGCGGTGCCGAGCGATATTCAGGCCAAAATCACGGCGGAATACGCGAAGGAACAGGCGGCGCATGGGGAACATTAGAATGAGAGGGATGAGGATTGAGGGATGAGGGATGACCGAGCGTGACTAACAGGGATGAGGGATGAGGGATGAGGGATG
>JAYSZC010000018.1:0-5934 GCA_043738235.1 Lewinellaceae bacterium
AGTTACCACCTCAAACCATCAAACCTTTCAAACCATCAAACCATTCAAAACTACCTCAACGCATCAACGTCACATCGCCCTCTCTTCTGATCGTAATAATCCGGCCACAGAAAGCAATATCGGCCTCTAATTTCCAGGCCCAGACTCCCGGACGAAGTTTGCTTCCTTTAAACGTGCCCATCCAGCTATCCGAGATATTCTGGCTTCGGAAGATTTGGGTTCCCCAGCGGTCGAATACCATAAAATCGTATTTCAGAATATTCAGATTGGCGGCGAAACGCGGACGGAACGCTCCATTTTCAGGATCGCTTGCTTCCGTGTTAATGACGTTGGGGACGTATACCAGCGCGTCGTCTTTGCCCAGAATGTCCCATTGCACCTCTATGGCGCTCGCTACGGCCTGGCAAAGACCATTGCTGAGTTGGGCGGAAATAGTATACGTACCTGCCTCACTGACCTTGATTTGCAGGGTCGTATCGCCCGTTGACCAGCTGAAATCAAGATCGGCCGCATTGCCGGAAAGCAACGCAGGCGACAGGGTAATTTCGGCAGAATCGCATGGAATGACACCGGGCGCCGTCGAAAAAACAATCTCAGGCAGAGCCGTCAACGCCATCGTATCTGCAAAAATACAGTCGGCAGCATCACGTATCTGCACCGTATATGTGCCGGCTGCCAGCTCGCTGAACACCGCATCGCTTTGCCAGTTGCCACTTGCATTGATCGCATATTCGTAAGGTGCTGTTCCGCCCGTGAGATCGGCTATTTGAAGGCTGCCGTTCGACTGGTTGGGACAGCTCTCCGTGCCGATCAACTCAAAAGCTGCCTCCGGTAAGGCCGTTACACTGACCATCAGCGTCGAATCACAACCATTTGAGCCGGTCAACGGTATTTCCCCGGTAGAACCGATGGGAATTTGCTGCCCCTGAAATTCATAAGCCGTTCCGGGACAAACGGACACCTGGACCGGCGTGACGGGGGTGGATAATGCCGTTACCGTAACCTTTACAATGGAATCACAACCCGCTGCATTGACAAGTGTAAAATCCATCGTAGCGCCAATGGCTAGTTCCACGCCTTCATAGGTGGCCGTACTGCCTGGGCATGCCTGCAAGGTCGCAGTTCCGGCAGAAGTGGCCAATGGAAATACCGTAACCGTAACAATCGAATCACAACCTAAGGAATTGACCAAAGGAAAGGGTTGCGAAGCGCCTATCGGCAGATCGACACCCGCATAAGCAACCGTGTTGCCCGGGCAGGCATATAAGGAAAGAGCTCTACCAGTGTTCGGTATTGGCTGCACCGTTACCATCACAAACACATCGCAGCCATTCGCATCCGTCGACTGAAACACCTGGTTGACACCCGCCGGCACCGGCACGCCATTGTAGATCGCAAAACTGCCTTCGCAGGCCGTCAATTGTTCGGTTGTCATCATGGGGACGCAATCGAATCGCATCAGCAATTCAAGCGGATCGAAACCTTCTGCGCAGCCGTTTACGTAGGTCGAATCTTTTCCGATCACGGCGCGCCACCCGGGTTCAAAAGTGCTCGAATCGAGCATCACTATATACCAGCCATTCGGCAGGTCATTAAAATTGAACACGCCGTTGGCATCCGTGACAGTGGTATCCAATGGAACGCCGTTTTGCAGGAGCATCACAGTAATACCTGCCAGCGTGGTATCTGAGGTGTAACCTACCGTTCCGTTTTCGTTCACATCCGACCACACGGTTCCCTGCAAATCGCCGGTAAAACCCGTCAGTTCAATGCTCAACGGATCGCTTTGGGCGGTACACCCGAAGGCGTCGCTCAGCACGGCATAATACGTACCGCTTTCATTGGCGATAAAGTCGGGCGAAGTCGCACCGGCAACCGGGTTGCCATTAAAAAACCACTGCCAACTCGTAATATTCGGGATATTGGGAATACAAAGGGTGTCGGGTGCGCAGCGTTCGTGGCAACCCGAAGGAATAGCCGATACTTGCGGGCCGGGAAGGACAGTTACCGGATTGCTTTTGGTTTCACAGCCGTATTCGTTGATGACACGAATAAAAAATTGGCCGAAGGCATCTGTGGAAAGTTCGGTACCCGTCACGCCTGTACTCCAGATAAACTGCCAGTTGGCCGGTTCCGGGCCTGCATAAGTCAGCTGTGTTGAATTGCCGGCACAATTGCTGTTGCTGCTGATACTGAAGCCGCCCGGATTGGGATTAACAGTCACAACAAAGGGGTCTGTAACGGAAGTGCAACCATTGGCTGGGTTGGTCACCGTCACCGTGTAGGTATAGACACCTTCCGAAAGCAGGTTGCCGCGATCTTCCGAAAAAATCAACTCATCGGTGAACCCGTTGCCGTCTGACCAGACATAGTTATAAATTCCATTGCCTTGTGCCTGCAAGAACACGTCTTCTCCGTTGCAAACGCTCAGCGTCGGGTATGAAGTGCCGGTTATTTGGCCTAACTCATTCATTAACAAGGCTTTAATCAACGCATCAGGAGCAGGTGCGATGTTAATATTTACCGCAGGCGGCGCAAATGTACAGCCGTTGGCATCCGTCATGGTCACCCTGTAAACACCGGCTTCACTTACTACCAGCGTCTGGGTGGTCGTCATCAGATCATCTGACCAGAGATAACTCACCGCGCCTGCCGGGGCGCTCAGGGTCAGGGTTTTGCCCTCGCACAGCGCTCCGGGGTTGGCAGGCGTGATCGTACCGCTCAGTGGATTGGGCGATACGATTACAGGCATGGAAAAGGAAGCCGTACAACCAAAAACGTTGGTGGCAGTGGCCGTCACCGTATAAGAATTGGGCGTATCGTAGTTGTGATAGACGGTTATGCCCTGCGCATCGTTGGCGCTACCCGAAGCGGGATCGCCAAAATCCCAGACCACATCCAGCAGGCTGCCGGGTGTATTGGCCGGGGTAAAAAGCAGTGCATTGCCCGCACAGCGCGCTGCAGGTGTCGCAAAGCCGGCGTCGGGCAGGGCAGGCACCTCTACCGGCAGCGTCGCACTGGATGTGCAGCCGGACGTTCCGGTCACTGTTAATTGTACCTGGTAAATGCCGGATACGGCAAAATTGTGTTGCGGATCGGCAATGATGTCCGTATTTGCAGCGCCGGAGCCTGGGTCGCCAAAATTCCAGGAATAGCTGGTGATACCGCCTGACGGTAAAAATTCGCTTGCATCCTCGAACTGCGTGATGTCTCCCGGACAATCTGCCTCGTGGTCAAAACGGGCAACCGTCTCCACTTTTACGGAGTCCAGCACTTTGCAGAAACTACCGTCCTGCAATTGTACAGTTGCAAACACGAGGTATTTTCCCGCATTGTTAAAAATAAAAAAGGGATTATCACCCGATGCAAAACCCTGTATCGCACCGCCTGAAATGAAAAACACCCAGTTGGCACTTCCCGCCACATATTGTCCGGTGTTGTCGATCAGGTGCAATTGAAACGAGTCGCAGCGCACATTCGGATCGTAACTAATGTCGATGGCGCCCGGCGGGCAAATGGCTCCGCCACCCGGCGGGCCGTATCCGCCACCGCCACCGCCGCAGTAGTTGAACACATTAATCGGACCAGCTACGCTGGTGCAGCCATACGTGTTGGTGGCCTGAACGGTGTACAAACCATATTGATTGGTGGCATATTCAACAGATACCGCGCCCGCAATCGGAGTGGCATCCCGCAGCCATTGGTACGTATAATTGGCGTCGGCGTCGGTCAGCGCCGTGAGCAGTACCGATCCGGCGTTGTTGCAAAAACCCGTGGGATCGGCAGTGGTCAGCGACACATCAGGCGCGTCATAACTCGCCATGGTAAATTCAGATTTGCCGCTGCAGCCATTTGCGTCGCTCACTTCCACGGCAAAGGTACCTGCGGACAAGTCAGGCAGGGCGATAACAGACAGCACCGCGCCGTCCTCGTCTTTCCAGGAATAGGTAGTGAATGCAACGCTTGTTTGCACCAGTCCGGTAGCGCCCGGGCACAATCCGGCAGGGTGCTGAACGACCGGGACGGGATTGGCCCATACCGTGACCGGGAAAGTGGCAGACTGGCCGCAAACCGCTACATTGACCGTGTGGTTGCCGGGTTGTGTCCAGAAAATATCGACGGCGTTCGAGCCTTGCCCTTCTGCAACAGCGCCTGCGCCTGCCGGTGATATAGTCCACTGAATATCAATGCCTTGCGGGATAATAGAATAGGCGCCCAAAGCGTCTTCGCAGGCCGCAACAGTACCGGTAATCGCCGGAATGCCAATCAGTACGAGGTCTATTCGAATGGTATCGCCGCTGCAATTCAAACCGTTAGTACTCACCGCTGCGGCGGCCAGTTGGTACGGTCCGGCGGCTGCCCAGCTGACGTTGACGGGGTTTCCGAACAGCGTTTGTGGAGCGCCGGAGCCATTGGTGAGCGTCCAGCGTACGTTTTCATCGGACGCAACGCCCAGCGCTTTGTAGGTGTAGGTGCTGCCTGGACAAATATTTCTTTCTCCCTCAATACTCCCCGGCACATTGGGCAAAGGGGCCACCTGCACACCCCATTCCTGCTGATCGGAACAGGTTTGGTCAGGGTTGAAAGGAACGGCCAGTACCCGGTATCGGCCATCACCATTTAAAAATTCCGGCATGACGGAAGCGGTATTGCCCGCAGTCCAGACGGCGGCGCCGCTCGGGTCGAACAGGGTCCAGTCGGCATTCAGATTCTGGCCGTTTGAAATCAGTTTGGACACCAATGTAACGCTGCCGTTGACACAGGCTTCCACCGGGCCGTCGATGACAAACGGAGATAAAATATGAACTTCTATGGAGTCCTCTCCGCCGCAACCCAGATAACAATTATCATAAGTAACAGACAGCCAATTGCTTACGGCAGGATTGGGCGAACTTTCCCATTGCACGGTCACCCGGTTGGTACCCTGTCCGTCTACAATTGTTCCGCCGCCGCTCAGGGTCCAGGCAAAACTGGTTCCGTCGAAAGGTTCAATGCTGTACACTTCTGTGGAGGCAGGGCAAACGCGCTCGCGCCCTTCAATTTCCGCATTATTGGAAATGATTGGCACCTCCAGGATGGCAGGTATGGGACATAACATACCTGAACAAGGTTGGGAGCCTAAAGTAATGGTACCCGTGGGGCCGGTGTTCCACAACACGGAAATAGTATCCGAGTCGGCAGTGCCGCCGCCCAGTATGGTTCCGTTGGCTGATACCGCCCAGGTAAAGGGCTGGCAGCCATTGGAAGCATTATAGGTCACAGCTTCGCCCGGGCACACGCTGCCAACACAATCGAGGCTGGGCGATGCCGCGTCGAGCACTTCTATGGTCAGCTGGGTTGTATCCGAACAAAGACAATTGCTGAAAGCGATCAGGCTGACGGTGTAAACGCCCGGCGTCAGAAAAGTGTGCTGGGGGCTGGTTTCCGCTGAAATGCTGAGATCGTCGCTAAAATCCCATTCGTAACTGTCGGCCCCGCTGCTCTGATTTTGAAAATAAACGGCCTGGTTTTTACAAACGGTCAGGTTTCCGGTAGCCGGAGCGGGCGGATTGCTCGTAAATGCCGCTTGCGGCGCTGCAATAATAGTAACGCAGAGAGAAGCCTCGCCCCCGCATCCAAAGATACCATCTGTAAATACGGAAACTGAACCGGCGCCGGTAGCGCCCCAAGTGACGGTGATGGAACTACCATTGTCGTCCGGGTTTGCAGTGGGCGAATTGAGCGTCCAACTGCTCGCGCCTGAAACGTGCCAATTGTACACCCCCTGCCCCGCCGATGTATTCGGCATTACCGAATACGTCACGGTTGCGCCGGGACACACTTTTTCGCACAGCGTACTATCGCTTTCGCTGTTGCAGGGCGCAATGTTGGAAGATTTTATCGTAAGGGGTTCAAAAGGAAGGATGAAAACATTGAGGGTATCTACGGCTATAG
>JAYSZC010000019.1:0-2396 GCA_043738235.1 Lewinellaceae bacterium
CTGAATGATGTTTCGTCTTATGTGCTTCATACCAACTCCGGCACATCACTGGGGCTTGTTCTGGCGCAAAACACGACCGGCATTTTTGGCTTCCAGGCAGGAATGACTTATGGTACAACCTATTATGTGTCTTTTGTTGTTGGCAACAACCTCAACGGTTCCCCCAATCCGGCTGACCTATGTTTGTCTGTGGCACAGGGTCAACCGGTTGTTTTTTACCAAACTCCGGCGCCCGCCGCAGGTGCGGATGCTGAAACCTGCGGATTGACCATTCAGTTAAATGGCAATACCGGTAACGGTACCTGGTCGGTCGGCAATACGCCTGCCGGCGGAACAATTACGTTCGAAAATATTCAAAGCAATACGAGCGATATAACGGCTTCATTATATGGGGCTTACACGTTGGTTTGGACCCTCAATAACAACGGCTGTACTGCTACGGACCAGGTGGTTGTGACATTCAATACCTCTCCGGTGGCCGGTACGGTAACGCACACTTGCGACCCTGCCAATGAAAATTATACCGTTACCATACCCATCAGTGGCGGCGAAGCTCCATATTCCGTAAACGGAACGGCGATTGTCGGTAACAGCTTCGTTTCGACTCCTATACAAAGCGGCCAAAGCTACACATTTACCATTTCGGATGCGAATGGCTGTCAGGCGCCTGTACTCAATGGAAGTTTCAATTGTGATTGTACCAGCGACGCAGGACAGATGACGCTGACACCCTTGTCTGCCTGTGAAGGGTCAAGTATTACGGCAGTCCATCTGGGCGGTCAAACACTGGATGGCAATGACGTGTCTGCATACATTTTGCATACGAATGCCGGCGCTTCGCTGGGTACCGTTATCGCGCAAAACGCAACCGGAACGTTTAGTTTCCAGGCGGGAATGACGTATGGAACCACCTATTATGTTTCGTTTGTGGTGGGCAATAACCTGAACGGTTCCCCCGATCCGGCCGATCAATGTTTATCTGTTTCTCAGGGTCAACCCGTTGTTTTTTACCAAAATCCTGTACCCGCTGCCGGTGCGGATGCTGAAATCTGCGGATTAACCATTCAATTAAATAGCAATGCCGGTAACGGAACATGGTCGGTGAGCAATGCGCCTGCAGGCGGCACGATCACTTTTGAAGATAATCAAAGCAATACGAGCGATATAACTGCTTCAGCGTATGGCGCTTATACGCTGGTTTGGACCCTTAATAACAACGCATGTACAGCAACGGATCAGGTGGTTGTGACATTCAATACCTCTCCGGTAGCCGGCACGGTAACGCGCACATGCGACCCTGCCAATGAAAATTATACCGTTACCATACCCATCAGCGGCGGTGAGGCGCCATATTCCGTCAATGGAACGGCGATTGTTGGTAACAGCTTCGTTTCGACTCCAATACAGAGCAGCCAAAGCTACACATTCACCATTTCGGATGCGAATGGCTGTCAGGCGCCTGTACTCACTGGAAGCTTTAATTGCGATTGTACCAGCGACGCAGGACAGATGACGCTGACACCCTTGTCTGCCTGTGAAGGGACAAGTATTACGGCAGTCCATCTGGGCGGTCAAACACTGGATGGCAATGACGTGTCTGCGTACGTATTACATACGAATGCCGGCACTTCGCTGGGTACCGTTATTGCACAGAATGCAACCGGAATTTTTAGTTTCCAGGCGGGAATGACGTATGGAACAACCTATTACGTTTCTTTTGTAGTAGGCAATAACCTGAACGGTTCCCCCACTCCGGCCGATCAATGCTTGTCCGTTTCTCAGGGTCAACCCGTTGTTTTTTACCAGAACCCTGTGCCCGCTGCCGGTGCGGATGCTGAAATCTGCGGGCTGACGATCCAGTTAAATGGCAATGCCGGTAACGGAACATGGTCGGTGAGCAATGCGCCTGCAGGCGGCACGATCACTTTTGAAGATAATCAAAGCAATACGAGCGATATAACTGCCTCAGCGTATGGCGCTTACACTCTGATATGGACCCTCAATAACAACGGCTGTACGGTAACGGATCAGGTGATTATAACCTTCAATGCCTCTCCGGTGGCCGGTACGGTAACGCACACTTGCGACCCTGCCAATGAAAATTATACCGTTACCATACCCATCAGCGGCGGTGAGGCGCCATATTCCGTCAATGGATCAGCTATTGTGGGTAGCAGCTTCGTTTCGCCTCCCATCCCGAACGGGCAAAATTATACGTTCACTATTGCGGACGCAAATGGTTGTGAGGCGCCTGCACTGACCGGAAGTTTTAATTGCAATTGTACCAGCGCGGCAGGACAGATGGAACTTACACCGCTTACTGCCTGTGAAGGAGAAAGTATTACGTCAGTGCATCTGGGCGGTCAAACACTGGATGGCAATGACGTGTCTGCGTA
>JAYSZC010000020.1:0-5932 GCA_043738235.1 Lewinellaceae bacterium
GTCCCCGCCAACAACAAACCGTACATCGAGTGCTTGAACTTGGCATCTGCAAATACTTTGTTGTTGGCGGGGACGCCAACAACGGCGAATGGCAGCTCGATCAACTTATAAACCATAAACCTTATAAACCATAAACCCTTACAAGTCTATTCTTCACTTTTTTGCAACTCGCGTTCAATTTCCTCCATCATCACAAAATCAATCGCTTCGCTGGTCGTTGGTACAATAGCAAGGATGGTTTCGAGGCGGGAAATTTCGATCAACTTTTTGACCATGGGCTGCAATTCTCCGGCAATGACGAACGAACCCGTGTCTTTCCAAAGCCGGTGGGCTGTCAAAATGGCGCTCAAACCGCTGGAATCCACAAATTTAACATTCGACATGTCGAGGATTAAATTGCGCACGCCTTCGTTGTTAAAAAAGATAAAATCGCTCTTGAGATTAGGCGCTATGGTCGAATTCAGGTTTTCTTCATCGAGCGCAAGTATCGAATATTGATCTTGCTTGTCAATCCGGTATTTCATAAAAGACTGATTTTCAGTAATGTTTACGAATTTAAGTCCCTTCTGTATCCCAGACGGGACGACAAATGTATCAAATGCCCGGGAGATTTTGGCAAAAATTCGCGCGGCTTTTTTTTAAACAATACCATGCACCTGCCAATGCGTCAGGTGCTTTACAGGCTGGCACTGTTTTTTCAGAACAAATCTAAAATATTCATTTGTATAGTCAGGTTTGAGTGGTTTGATGGTTTGATAGTTTGAAGTCTTCGCTTTCAGGCACTTGCATTGGTCTTTCGTTCAAAACCACTTTGCGTTGGCTATAAAATACACAACTCAAAAAACCGAATAAAGAAAATTTTGTTAAATGTCACACTTCAGGGGTACGTTATTTGGTGATTTAGCCTAAAATTGTAGCTGGAAAACACGATGTATCCAAAACCCCGAACCCTATCCTGATTTTCACTCCTTTCATTGTCATACGAATGAATAAAAAATTCTCTCCGGTTGTCAAGCAGATTATCAATCAGAGCGGACTGGAAGCCCAGCGGTTGGGGCACGATTACATCGGCGCCGAACACCTTTTGCTGGGTATTATCACGGAGCGCGACAGCCTGCCCGTGCGGGTACTCGACGCATTATTGGTGGATATACACGACCTCAAAAAACGCCTGGAACGCAGTATCCCGCGTTTCAGCGCTTACCCGCCTGCCGACAATCTTTTTGTGGGCCAGATGCAGGTAACCACGCAGGTACAACGGGTGCTGAAAGTCACTTTTGTGGAAGCAAAATTGATGAAAAGTGAGGAAGTGCTGCCCGAACATTTAATGCTTTCACTGCTGAAGCACAGCGATACTTTCGCGACTAAACTTTTAAACGAATACGACGTGGACTACGAAACCTTCAAAAAAGAACTCGAATACGTGCGTTCGGAACAAGACCTGACGCACCCCAACCTGCTTTCCCAGGCATCCAACGAAGGCTCCGGCGAATATGACGAAGACGACGAACGCCGCGGCTACCAGTCTTCCCAAAAACGCCAGGAGAAAAGCCGTACGCCCGTGCTGGATAATTTCGGCCGCGACGTGACGAAATTAGCCGAAGAAGGCAAACTCGACCCGATCATCGGACGCGAAAAAGAAATTGAACGCGTCAGCCAGATATTGAGCCGCCGCAAGAAAAACAACCCGATCCTGATCGGCGAACCCGGCGTTGGTAAAACAGCCATCGTGGAAGGACTCGCGCTGCGCATCATGCAGAAAAAAGTGAGCCGCACCCTGTTCAACAAACGCATCGTGATGCTCGACCTGGCTGCCTTGGTGGCCGGCACGAAATACCGCGGTCAGTTTGAAGAGCGGATCAAGGCGATTATGAACGAACTGGAAAAAACCCGCGACGTCATCCTGTTTATCGACGAGATTCACACGATGGTGGGCGCAGGCGGCGCTACGGGTTCACTCGACGCCTCTAATATCTTCAAACCCGCCCTCGCACGCGGCGAACTCCAGTGCATCGGCGCTTCCACGCTCGACGAGTACCGCCAGTACATTGAGAAAGACGGCGCACTCGACCGCCGTTTCCAGAAAGTCATGGTGGAACCGCCCAGCCAGGAAGATACCATCCACATTTTGCAGAACATCCAGTCGAAATACGAGGAGTTCCACAATGTGAGCTATACCGACGAAGCCATCAAAGCCTGCGTTCGCCTGAGCGACCGGTACATTACCGACCGCTTCCTGCCGGACAAAGCCATCGACGTGCTCGACGAAGTGGGCGCCCGCGTGCATTTGAAAAATATCGTGGTGCCGAAACACATCGAAGAACTGGAGCAAAAAATAGAAGAACTGAAAGAGGAGAAAAATAAAGCGGTGAAAAACCAGCAATACGAAGAGGCCGCCAACCTGCGCGATCAGGAAAGTAAACTGGTGCGCCAACTCGAATTCTCCAAAGTAGAATGGGAAGAAGAAAGTAAAGTGCGCCGCTACCCGGTGGAAGAAGACGATATCGCCGAAGTGGTTTCCATGATGACCGGTATTCCGGTGCGGAAAGTAGGCCAGAGCGAAAGCAAAAAACTCGTCACCATGGCCGATGATATCCGCAAAATGGTGATCGGACAGGACGAAGCCGTGCTGAAAATGGCCAAAGCCATCCAGCGCAACCGCGTCGGCCTGAAAGACCCGAGAAAGCCGATCGGTTCGTTTATTTTTCTCGGCCCCACCGGTGTCGGTAAAACGGAACTTGCCCGCGCACTCGCCCGCTACCTGTTCGATACGGAAGATGCGCTGGTTCGCATCGACATGTCGGAATACATGGAAAAATTCACGGTAAGCCGCCTGATCGGTGCGCCTCCGGGATACGTCGGCTACGAAGAAGGCGGACAACTGACGGAAAAAGTTCGCCGCAAACCCTACTGCGTGCTGCTGCTCGACGAGATTGAAAAAGCGCACCCGGACGTGTACAATGTCCTGTTGCAGGTGCTCGACGACGGCCAACTCACCGACGGACTGGGCCGCAAAGTGGATTTCAAAAATACCATCATTATCATGACCTCGAATATCGGGGCGCGCCAGTTGAAAGACTTCGGCCAGGGTGTCGGTTTCGCTACCAAAGCGCGCCAGGAAACGGCGGATGACAACGCCAAAACGATTATTCAGCAGGCATTGCGCAAAACGTTCTCCCCGGAGTTCCTCAACCGCGTCGACGACGTGATGGTGTTCAATTCGCTGGGCCGTCCGGAAATTTTCAAAATTATCGACAACGCCCTGGTGGGTCTGATGAACCGCCTGAATAATATGAAATTCACGCTCAGCCTCACGGATGAAGCCAAAGATTTTGTAGCGGAAAAAGGATACGATCCCCAGTTCGGCGCCCGTCCGCTGCACCGCGCGATCCAGAAATACGTGGAAGATCCGCTCGCCGAATTTATCCTCAGCGAAAACCCCGAAGAAGGCGCCGGCATGGCCGCCGTGCTCAATGAAGCGAAAGACGGCCTGGTGATTTCCCGGGAAGAGAAGGAGGACAAGCCCAAGAAAAAGAACAAACCGGTGGGTACGGACGATAAAGAAGAAGTGAAGTAAATAAGATGGAATAGGAAAATCCCCTTGTCGTGGTATGCGGCAAGGGGATTTTTTGTACAGCTTGTCAGGTCTTCTCCACTTTCCCATTTAGCCCGGGCGCAGCGCCGCCGCAGTGTCTCCGATCTGCGGCAAACGTATAGCAGGATAACCAGGTAAAACTAAATTGCATCTCCAGTATGACGATTTTACGGTGCACGCTACTATTCATTCCATTTGGACGGTTTGTAATGTATGGCATAGTGCTGTACGTTTGCCGCAGGTCGGAGACACTGCGGCGGCGCTGGGCTTGGGCTGAGCGGGGAAAGGGAGTGACTTGGCTGGGTGGGAAACCTGATGCGGCACAACCCTCAAACGTCATAAATACTCTCATCAATCAAATGCCCATCACAATCAGTAACTCTTTCCCATTTAAAATCTTCGTACTCATCCAATTCATAAGCACGGTACATACATTTGACTTCCATTTCGTACTCTGATTTTATTGCAGTCACTTCGTGAACAGTAGCCATGCTGAAGTCTCCATACTTGTCGATAAAATTTCTTTTAAGAGCCATGTTATATCCTTTCAAATTTGAAGCGACACTTGGGTAGGTCACTCCATCTTTCTTTCCCGAATATAAGTCTATAAATGCTATTGTGAGATGATAGAGGTAGTTTTCCTCGGGGTCTACTTTTGTTGTGAACTTATCACGTAGAAACATGTGAAGTCCTTTCTCGCCTTCACTTAAAGTAGATTTATGTACATCAGTTAGCTCAATTCCAACCGCCAAAAGATCAATTTTTTGCATTTGAAAATCTAAATCCAAAGTTGTAATCCATTCTCCTACTTTCTTTGGCCTTACTTCAAAGATTGTTGTTCCTGGATCACTTGAGCAATAGTAGACAGGCTCGCCATAGTCATTAGCGCGGTTGATCTGAGCGTACTTATTAGGCGGATACCACAAATCAGATTTATTTGTAAAAAGAGTTTTGGGCTCTTTGTGTTTCCGTGCTCTCGTGAGAGTTGTCACTGACTCAAATATTTTCTTCTCAAAAGCATTGATATCCCTGAATAACTCTTTCAATACATTTTTATATCTGGTTGCGTGACTAGCGTTTCTTAAATCTAAACCCGCACTGTACTTTTGTAAAAGGTCATGTACTTGTTGAGCAGTTGCTTTAGGTGGGATAGTATACTTAGCCATCTTTAAGAATTATTTGGTTATAAAAAACGTTGCCCGCATATATCGGACAACTCATCACATTCGTTGAGTACCCGCTGGTACACAGGCTATCTGAACTACATCGCCATTCCCCAAACGCTACCTCCCCGCACCCCTAACCACCCAAGCGCTCGAGCGAGGCTCCAGGCCTCGTGACGGCTATCCGCGTCGGCTGTGCCGACAAACGCAGCGTACGTAAAACCCTAACCCGCTGGAGCCCCGGCTATCCCTAACCCACAAAAGCCAAATATAACAACAGATACGCCGGCGCGGCGGCTTTGTCGCGTGCCACTTAACAGCGCCAGCTACGCCAACAAACGCAACATGATTACCATTTACTTTAAAAACTTTGAACGGAAAGTAATGGCATTTTGGAAAAGCCCACATCCTGAGATAAAAGCGTCGCATTGCTTTCAATCGTCATAGCAGCGATGATGGCGTCGGGCAATTTCACTTTGCCTGACCTTCTGATCTCAATGATGCGGGTGAGCAGTTTGTCGTCGGATGCTTGTAAGTCAATAACTTCCACCCGACTCTTGAATTGTTGAAATAAAGACTCGTCTGTTGTACTGAGGTCAGGAAACGACAAAAACTCCAACTCTGTAATGACGGAGATACCGACCCAAGTCGCTGCCTGCAAAGTTTGGATGAGCGAAGCGTTGCCCTTGAGTAAACCGACTACGGCGTTGGTATCGAGTAAGAACTTACCATTCATCGCGTATACGACGTTGTTGCGCTACTGCATCTCCTTGCCACTTGAGTTTGCCGGCCAGATCCGAGAAATCATACAGGGATTTTTTGCCGTTTTTAACAGGAGAAGCAGATGTTTGCACAATTTTCACATAGTCGAGGCTTTGCAAAAGTTGCAGCAACAGGGTGTATTTGCCTTCCTCTACACTCAGAATGACTTGTTTCATGACTTTTATTTTAGAACAAAAATAGGGTTTTTGAGCGATAAAGAGCAAAAACATTTACGCCTTGTCAGGTCTTCCCTACTCTTTCACCTCGCCCAAGCACAGCGCCGCCGCAGTGTCTCCGACCTGCGGCAAACGTATAGCAGGATATTTCACTGGTACTGACACCACAATAATAATCGTCTTGAAACATCCTGCAAATCATGCTGCAACTTTTGCAAAGCCTCGACTATGTGAAA
>JAYSZC010000021.1:0-5926 GCA_043738235.1 Lewinellaceae bacterium
ATTCACGACTCACAACTCACGATTCACAAGATGCCTGATATTTGCCAATTACTTTAAATCAATCCTTAATTCATTTTTCCATGCAACAACGCAACGCCCTCCTGTTCCTGTTTTTACTCTCCGGATTGCACAGCCTCCGTGCTCAAGCCGTTGTCAACTGGGCCAATGATATCGCGCCCATTTTGTATGAAAACTGTACAAAATGCCACCGGGAAGCCGGACTGGGGCACTTTTCGCTAGTCGGCTTCGGCAACGCTTTTTCCAAACGTTTTTCTATCCGGGATGAGACCGGCGCGCGGCGCATGCCACCCTGGAAGCCTGACCCCTCTTACCGGCAATACGCCCATGAAAACCGGCTCAGCGATGCCGAGATACAATTGATCAGCAGTTGGGTAGAGGCCGGTGCGCCCGCGGGCGACCTGAATCAGGCGCCACCCGATCCTGTTTTTACACAGGGTTCTTCCATCGGCCAACCGGATCATTTCCTGACCACCCCGTTTTATACCGTTACGGCTACGGATGATGAATACCGCTGTTTTGTTATTCCCAACGGCCTCAACCAGGTGTCATACCTCCGGGGCTTGGAGGCTATTCCCGGCAACCACGAGGTGGTGCACCATATCCTGATTTACGAAGATGCTACCGGACAAGCGCAAATACTTGATAATCAAACACCCAATGAGCATGGATATGTCAATTTCGGCGGCCCTGGCGTACCGGGCGCACGGCTGGTCGGCGCCTGGGTACCCGGCGCTCAATCCACCCTTTTACCTTCATTCATGGGCGTAAAACTGACGCCGGGCGCCGACCTCATCGTGCAGATGCACTACCCCAAAGGTGTAACCGGCATGAGCGATATGACTACGCTGAACTTCTTTTTCACGCCGGACAACCAGAATATCCGGGAAGTGTCGCTGGCTCCATTCATCAACCATTTCCCTTTTTCCCTGCAAAACGGGCCGCTGTTTATTCCCGCCAATACCACGCGCACATTCCACGCGAAATTTACGGCGCCTCAAAAAGGCTCCCTCATCAGCGTAGCCCCGCACATGCACCTGATCGGGCGCAGTATCACCTCCTTCGGCGTAACGCCCCAGGGCGATACCATCCCGTTTATCCGTATCAACGACTGGGATTTCCACTGGCAGGGCGGGTACACGTTTCAACACGTGCAGCCTGTGCCATCCGGTACGGTGTTGCATGCCTACGCCACGTATGACAATACGTCCGACAATCCGCACCAACCCAGCGACCCGCCCCAGGATGTGGTCAGCGGAGAAGCCACTACGGATGAAATGATGATCATATATTTTGCGTATATGAGTTACCAGACCGGCGACGAAAATATTTTGCTCGACAGCACCCTGTTGAGCACGTCTGTTCCACAAATTACTGCAAATGAAACAGTTGGAAACATCCTGCTTTTCCCAAATCCCGCGCAACAATGGCTGGATGTACAATTTGACCTGGCTGAAAAAACGAGTGTGCGTATACATATTGTCGACCGCAACGGCAGGATACTTCAATTTGGGAATGAACAGCCGGAACTGGCGCCTGGCACGCAGCGGCAAAAAATAGATGTCAGCGCCTTGCCGCCGGGCGCCTATTTTATTGAAATACAAAGCGCCCATGGCAGAGTGGCGGGAACCAAGTTTTTGAAAAAAGGTTGAGGGTTGAGATTGTTGAGATGTTGAGGGTGCCTGCTCGGAAAATAGCATTCCCAAATGCGGAGCAGTGTACTCTACGGACTCTCACCCTCTCACTTCTCACCCTCTCACTTCTCACTTTCATGCTCAACACCCTCCTCTCCGGTCGGGGCCGTCTCATCGTCTACCTCATAGGCTGGTTACTGGTATCGCTGGTAACCTTTTACCTGATATCGGGGTTGCGACCGCCGGCAGAAGCGTTGGCGCGTACTGTGATGAATATGAGTTTTCCCGCGGCGCTTTTTTATATCAATGCCAAAATAGTTGTCAACCGATATTTCGAGACCCACCGCTACGGACGCTGGGCTTTTTGGAGCCTCTTTTTATGGCTGGGCATGGCCTGGATACGGGTTTGGACGGAGTTGTGGATGTTTGGCAGCAATGTATTCAGCAAGCAGAACATCCTGCCCGACGACCGGGGTTACCGCATGTTTTTTGTGACGGCCCTGATTTATTTTGTTTTGATGATTTTCAGCGCTTTGTATCAATTGCTGGAAAATCGCCGTGAAATCGAGGCCCGGCATACACAGGCCCGCTTGAATTACCTGAAAGCCCAGATCAATCCACATTTCCTGTTTAATACGCTGAACAATATTTACTCGGCAGCCGTGCTGCAACACCCGCGCACGGCAGATATGGTATTGCGCCTGAGCGATCTGTTGCGCTATGTCACCTACGACGGACAGGCGGAACGGGTGCCGATTCACAAGGAAATTGCTCAAATGCGGGCATATATCGACCTGTTTCAATTGAAATCGGAAAACCCCTTGTCCATCCGTTTGGAGCTGGAAGGTGAACTCGAACATTATGAAATCGAACCGCTGCTACTCTTACCTTTGGTGGAAAATGCCCTGAAACACGGCGACCTGGAGGAGCATCCGGAGGCTTGTCTGCATATTTTGCTGCGCAAGGAAGCGCAACGCCTGTTTTTCCGGGTGGAAAACTCTTTCAACCCCGCCGACGAACAAAAAGATGAAGTGGGCGGGGTGGGGTTGGACAATATTCGCCAGCGCCTGGAACTGAATTACCCGGGGCGTCACCGCCTGGAAATCAGGCAGGAGGAGGGGCGGTTTGTGTCTGTGCTGGAAATTGATGGAGCAGGTTTGATGGTTTGAAGGTTGGATGGTTTGAACTGGCAACTTTTGGCTAAACGTTGTTACTTCAAACCAGCAAACCCAGCAAACCAGCAAACCCTTTCCAACCATTCCATTCAAATTAATACCTTTTACATGAATCTCCGATGTTTACTCGTCGACGACGAGCATTTTGCGCTTGCACTGCTGGAAAAATTCATTGCCGACACACCCGGCCTGGAATTGGTTGCGGCGTGTAAAAGTCCGATCCGGGCGGTTGAAATCCTGCAAAGCGAACCCGTCGATCTGCTGTTTCTGGATATTCAGATGCCTATTTTGAGCGGTACCAACCTGCTGCGTACCATTTCTCGAAAACCGATCACTATTTTCACGACGGCTTACCCGCAACACGCCGTGGAAGCTTTCGATCTGAATGCGGTGGATTATCTGCTCAAACCATTCGGTTTCGAGCGTTTTACGCAGGCTGTTGAAAAAGCCCGCGCCCTGCTGCGGCAACAAAACAGCGACGTGCCGGGCAAACCCGAAGGGCATCTCAGCGTGAAAGCCGACCGAAAATGGGTGAAAATCGCCATCGCCGACATCCGTTACATCGAAGGTTGGAAAGAGTACGTCAAAATTTTTACGGATCATGAAAGGGTAATTACGTTGGAAAGCCTGAATAACCTGGAAAATACCCTGCCCGCTACCCATTTTCTGCGGGTACATAAGTCTTATATTATTGCCAAAGATCGGGTGCAAAAAATGGATGGAGAAGAACTGGTCTTGAGCGAAAATACACGCATTCCGGTTGCCAGGGCAAGAAAACGCGAGGTGCTGGATGTCTTGTTTGCGAGGGTTTAAATAGTTTATGGTTTATAGTTTATGGGTTTATGGTTATTTGAGTATTGTCGGATTCAAATAGTTGGAGATTCTCGGCTAGCAGGCGAAAAAAATGATTTTGGCTTCGGTAACATTTATCACCTTACCTGTTCTTGATTTTTGCGAATTTTACACCCCGATTGTGTTTATGGCCAGCACTTTCTAATGTAAGGCATTTACGAGAGGCATCGCATCCGGAACCGGCAAACAAAAGGGGCAGCGCCCCGATGATATTTGTAGAATGAAGTGATGAGTATGGTTGGAGGCGCATCGCCCCGTTCATATTACCGGGGCGCTGCCCCTCTATTCCCGGGTTAACTGGAAAATGCTACAAATATTACCGGGGCGCTGCCCCTTTTCCAACCAGCCCTGAACGGCTGATTTTACGCAATTGTCTTACATTAGAAATTGCTGGTTTATAGCAACCCTCGATGGTAAATGATTGATTATCAACACTAATAACGGATAACTACATTAGCATCATGCAGAAAATACTTTTTTCATTGCTTTTTATCGCGGCCTGCGCCCAGCAGAATCCGGCGCAATCCAATGTGGATGCCGCACAGTTGGAACAAATGCTGCAAAATGACGCTTCCGTACAGTTGGTCGATTTGCGCACACCTGCGGAATTGCAGCAAACCGGCAAAATCGAAGGCGCCCGGGTCATCAATTTTACCGATGCCAATTTCCAGGCCCAAATCGCCCAACTGGATAAAGAAAAACCGGTGATCGTATATTGTGCATCCGGCGGTCGCAGTCCCCGCGCCGCACAGCAGATGAGCAAAATGGGATTTAAAAAAGTATATGATTACAGTGGTGGCATGAACGACTGGCGGTCAAAAGGCAAAAAAACAGTTCGATAAATTATGGATAGCGGCACGTATTATTTTCCAGTCATGTGGTTGGTCATTGTGGCCTTGGGTATCGGCATTATGGCCGCCAGTGCAAGTATCAGTTTATTCCAAAAGCGGGTCAGCGCCGATACATTGGTTCAAACCAAAGGCGCCCGGCAATTGCTCTTTCTGCAACAGCTGCGCTGGATACTCTGGAGTTTGACCGCTCTGCTCACACTGGGTGGTATTTATGCCTGGAACATACACCAAACGGCTGAAAAACAGGCTGTTGCGGCAACGCGTAAAGGGCTTTTACCCGCCTTTGAAAAGGGTAAATTATGGGAAGCGCCCGATCCGTACCTGGCAGCAACCGACCCGGAAGCGGAGCTGATTCGCTATGGCCGCGACCTGATCAGCCATACGCAGGATTACTTTGGCGAAAACGGCCTGGTGCGGCCGGGCAGCATCAACGGAATGAATTGCCAGAACTGCCACCTCGATGCAGGCAGTAAACCATTTGGCAACAATTATTTTGCAGTCCAAAGTACCTATCCGCAGCAACGCGCTCGCTCCGGGTCGCTGGAAACCATCCCCAAACGCGTCAATGACTGCATCGAACGCAGCCTGAACGGCCAAGCCCTCGATACCACAAGCCGTGAAATGTCGGCCATTGTGGCCTATCTGCGCTGGCTTGGTACGGGCATTCCCAGGGGTGAAAAACCCAAAGGCGCCGGGCTGGTGGAAGTCCCTTTCCTCGACCGGGCAGCCGACCCTGTTAAAGGGCAATCGGTGTATCAGACCAAGTGCGCCTCCTGTCACGGCGCCGACGGCCAGGGATTGCCGATTCCGGAGAGCGCCCGCACGTATCCGCCGCTCTGGGGTGATAAAAGTTACAATGAAGCGGCAGGACTGTTTCGGATGTCCCGTTTTGCAGGATATGTAAAAGCAAACATGCCATTCGGCGCCAGTTTTCAAGCCCCCCAACTCAGCGACGAAGAGGCTTGGGATGTGGCGGCTTTTATCAATTCGCAACCACGACCCAAACACCCTTTTCTGCAAACGGACTGGCCCGATATTTCAAAAAAACCGTACGATCATCCCTTCGGCCCTTATACCGATTCTTTCCCCGAAATACAGCACAAATACGGACCTTTCGAACCGATTGTGGCTTTTTATAAAACTAAAAAGTAAAATAATATGAGAAAAACAACCTTCCTGCTCGCATTCTTAGTGCTAACTACTGCCGTTCAGGCGCAATCCGATGAAAATGTAGTGGTCAGCACCAAAAAACACAAAGTGATTATTCAGCTCACCAGCAGCGACACCACGGTGCAAAAATCGCTCGTCAAACAATTGGGCAATATGCTGCGCGCTGCGCCCAACACCAAAATAGAAGTGGTGTGCCACAACCAGGGCATCACTTTTCTGCAAAGCG
>JAYSZC010000022.1:0-5921 GCA_043738235.1 Lewinellaceae bacterium
TCATCCCTCATCCCTCATTCCTCATCCCTAAATATTCTCAACTTTCATTTGTTTCTTTGTACTACCAAAACATGGGTACATTATGAATGACAACGGCGGTTGCCTGTATGCCTTCGGACGGGGAAGTTTTATGGCGTTTTTCGTCCTAATACTGCCGGGAATACTCGTTTTTCGTTATTACGACGACATCAAAGCGCGGGTAGACGGCATATCCGGCCTGCCGGTTTTCCACGAGATGAAAAACGAGTTCAAGACGGGCGCCGACATAATTGGTGCAACTTTTGCACGTGAATTGCAGCAATTTTATGCCGATACCATCGAACAACAAACATTTATATCCGCTCCGGGTAAAAAAGGCGCTTACTGGCGCCGGGCAGCCATCGAACAGGAACTGAAACAAAAACTGTCGCGGGGCAGCCAGGCCAATGCCATTGCCTATCTCGATTACCTTGAACAACACCGCGATATGGCGGTGCTGGAGATGCAACGCAGCAAAATACCTGCCTCCATCACACTCGCCCAAGGCTTGCTCGAAACCAACGCCGGACGAAGCATCCTGGCGACCAAAGGCAACAACCACTTCGGTATCAAATGCCGCGCCCGCGGCGGTTTTCGCCGCGACGGCGTGATCGACGACAACGATTTCAATTTTCACTCCCTTGCAGTGGATTGTATGCAAATGACCGACGATTATGTGTGGGATCGCTTCGAGGTGTACCGCTCGGCCGGCGACAGCTACCGCCGCCACAGCCTGCTGCTGCAGGACCGGCGTTACGGCTGGATGCTCCACCGGTACGAAGTAGGCGGTATCTATCGTATTTCAAAATCTATTTACGGACATTATGAAGTACCTTACTACGCTGCCTGGAGCGTCGGACTCAAACAATCGGGTTACGCCACTGCCCGCACCTATGCAGAAAAACTCACGCTTATTATAGAAACATATCAACTCTGGCGTATTGACTATGAAGCGATAGTTTCTAAATGATGAATGATGAACGATGAATATTTTAGATCTGCACTTTTATAAAAAAACAGTTGGTGGGAAAAACCATTAACCGCCTGCCCAATAAATTCCCCCCAAAAGGAGCCACGAATGCCATAATATTCATCACTCATCATTCATCACTCATCATTTATCACTCATCATTCATCATTAAATTGCAATACACATGAAAAATTTCTTCGAATTTTTTGGGTTCCTTTCAGCTGCCGGCATGTCTGCCGCATTGATTTTTCTTTTTATCGGAAAAAAAGAAGGTATGAAAAACACCGATAAAGACCTGCAAGTATCCGGTTACAACATTGCTGCCGATTCGGATATGCCGGCGGAGCCACGAGCCATCGCCATGCGCCCTTCCAAAGGCGGTAAAACGAGTGTAAAAAAAGAAAAAGCCGTCCAGGAAACAGCACCGGAACAATCCGCTTCTGAAAAACTCAAATACCTCTATGACGATGCCGAATTTATTGCCGCTACGGCCAAACAATGGAAATCGGCTGTAAAAGATGCTTCGGAAGAGTACAACATCAAACCGCAGGTGCTGATGGCGCACGTTGTGGTGCAATCGTACACTGGTTCCTATTCAAAAAACCAACTCCGGCGCGACGCGGTGCAACACGCCGGAGAGCGGATAAAACCGGTTTCCGCAGCGTTGAAAACGTATCCTTACGGTTGGAGCATGCAAAAAGTGATGCAGCAGTACGATCTGTTGCGTTATTTCCCCGAAGAAATGCCGACCGCTTCAGCAACGGTGCGCATGACGCCGGAGAAAAAAATGAGCGCTAAAGGGGAAATGAAACCTGCAAAACAATCAGTGAAACCAAGCGCTCCTCAGGCATCTGCCGTGGAAGACGGTTTCCGGGCAATGGTAGCCAAAGAAAACGGGTTTTCTACCTGGGCAGGACTGCAACGCCTCGCCGATCCCGACACGAAAGCCTCCGCGCAAAAACGCGTGAAAACGTTGATGATGGCGTCGAGAATCAAATGAGTGTGTTGGTGTTTTGGTGTTTTAGTGTTTTAGAGGTACTTCGCTTTAGGCATTACTAATTTGTGAGCAATGCACCTCTAAAACACTAAAATACCAAAACACGAAAACACGAAAATCCCCAATCAAGGTTGCAATTCTCCAATCCGCTGCATTAGCACCGGGCGGTCGCCGCGTGTGTGGTGGCTGACGTGGTACCACTGGTTTTCACCGAAACGGGACCAGGTAAACGGCGTTTTGCCCGGACGCGTCGGTTCAAAACGCACATCTTTATCACCAATCCAGGTGACGACCCAATCGCGGTTGTCGCCCAGGTAGTAGCAGCCGGCATGCCAGTTCAGCAAGGTGGAAAGCGGCTCGCCGGAAATCCCTATTTCCATGATTTCCAACATATTATCAGGTGTAAACTGGAAGTTCTGTTTAATGGGTCGCTCGGGCTGCGTGCTTTCCCAGGCACCCCTGATCCAGCGCAGTTTCTGGATATCGGCCCGGGTATAACGAACAATGGGTGCTGCTTCAAATTCAACATCAGCGGGCATTGAATCGGACGTGTCGCGACAAGCGAAAGCAGAACATAAGAGTAACGCGAGGACAATTATTTTCATAGCAACAGGTATTTTTTTAATATTTTGAACAATTTTTTTGCCAACACCACAAAACACTCACTATCAATGCGTTATAAGGTTTATTTAAAATAAAAAACGCCCGAAAGTGAACAAACCTGTTCATTTTCGGACGTTGAGAATACGGTGCATTCCGCGCCTTATTCCAGCGCTTCCACCATATATACGATATAGTCGGTGTCGCCTTGCCACGGGAAGGCATTCACGAGTTCCCTGTAATGGAGTTTGACGTTTTTACCTTCAAATTGCTGCATTTGCTGGTAGACGGTACCATCTTTTACTGAAAACTCCCAGGTGCTTTGGGTCGTCAGAATCGTGCTTCCACCCAGGTGCAACTGCCCTTCGTAGGTTTTAAAAACCATTCCTTTTTTAGAAATTTTAAACAACATTCCGGTACGGGTACCTTCGCTGACGGTGTAGGTGCGGTACATGAAATAACCGATAAAAGTAAGTAAACCCACTGCCAGGAGTATCCAAAGCGTGCGGCGGGCGAAGTTCCCGGCTTTTTGTTTGACCTGATCGTATTGTACGGACATGATAAAAGGATGGTTAAGTATGAGCATTTTAGACAGGACAAATATATACAAGTCTCCTCTCCTGCTCCAACAAAAAAACCTACCTTTGCCCTACCACAGGCACCGACTTTCTGCGGCGACTCGAACACCTGTTTTTGAGGGGCACGCCACTGATTCAAGGAAGCAGTCTGCCGTTGACTTGTCCGGCTACACGACTGCACGCCCAACCCCGGTATGCCTGCCCCGTTTGTCAACTTTGCGAAGTTTGACCGGCACAACCCGGTGTCTGTGGTTTTTTTTGTGCTCAGGCTTTTCCAGCCATGAGTATAAGTAGTTATCTGTTATTAGTTATCGATTATCAGTGTTGATAATCAAGCATTTACAAAGACTTTAATCAAAACTAATTTTGCCCTTTACTTTAACTGTTCGTCGCAATCAATTTTTCGCTTCCTCTTGATGAAAAACACCATGGATTTCTTTCACTCCGACCCTGCTTCCGACCGCACGCCCTTACTCATTACCGACGAAGCCGAAGCCTGCGCTGCGGTACTCATCGCCTGCCTGCGCGCCAACGAACTCGACAACGACGAAGACAATGCCAGTTTTTACACCACCATCAAAAGCCGTAATATTTTTATCGGTTACGATGCCGCAGCATTAGTCGCAACCGCTGCGCAGTTTTTTGAACAGGCCGGCAGCCCTGCAGCGCTGATCGACGCGGCTATGGGCGCCATCCGGGAACAAACCCGGCTTCCCTTGTTCTACCACTGCCTCGATGTTATGCTGGCCGACGGTATCGTCACGCCGCGCGAAAACGGGGTGTTCCAGTACCTGAAAGGGAAATTTAAAGTGGACGAGGAACTGGCCTGGAAAGCGCTGGAGGTGCTGGTGATGAAGAATAAGTTGTGAGAGGGGCTCACCACTTTTCTGCTTTCAATCGTTTCATCAAGGCAGATTTTCGTGCATATTGCACTTTTAAAGTAGCTATTTTTGCTTTAAAAACCGACTCCTTGCCCTCATAAACGGCCAGATCGAATAGATTTTTCAAGGTCGCTACCGCCTGGTCGTATGATTTACTGGTCGCTTTCAGCAGATTTTCATCCACACTTTTCCATAATTCGGTTTCCTTCCCCACCAGTTGTTCCATTTCCCGTATATGAGCCAGACGTGCCGCTTCCGCTTCTTGTGCCAGGCGTTCTTTTTCTTTGGAAAGCATCAGCGTATGCATCTCCGCAAGCGAGGGACTTGGGGAAGACGCCGGTTTGCTGTGCGGCAAAAATTGAAGCAGGTGTCTTTTAAAGGTTAGTTCCAGGTGCGGTTCGCCGTTCGCCAGGCGAAGCAACCATTCGTTACGTTCTTTTTCCGGCAATTGAGCAATGAGGACTTCATAATCCGTAGTCTGTACTGCGACCGGAATGCTGTTTGTTTGCGCGGCAGATACCATATCCTCATCTATCTCAAAAAAATAGATAAATGCATCCAAAGCGTCGCTTATAAGGGACAGATTGGCGGGTACCGGTGGCGGTTCAGGCAACGTAATAGGCTCTTCTTCATCCGGCTCTTCCTCAAAATCTGTTTCATACTGTGCAAAGTGCAGCCAAACAAGATAAAGGGCGCGGTAATCGCCTGCCAAAATATCATCCCTCAAAGGAATTAATTCATCTATGCTGTAGTCATCCTCCGAGAGCCAGGTGCCACCCGCTTCGTTGGAAAAATAAATATCAAGTAAATAACAGGACTTGCACTCTTTGAGTGACATATAATCCATAAAGGCTTCATCTTCAAAGGTATACGTAGATAGCGCCTCCCGGTCGACCAAGTCTTTCGGCAGCCGAAACATCAGGCGTTTGGCGCCCCAGCTGGATGCGTACAACATCGCATCGAAATATTGTTCCACGGCCTTTTCCGCATCTTTCGGAAAATCGCCATACGCATACGTGAACGTCGCCGAAGTCGCCGTCGGATTTGTGCGGCTCGACCATTTGCCGATTTCTTTGCGCTCGGCATCGGTAAGTGGTCTATCGATGGATTTGAACTGGTAAATTTGAAATTCGGACATGGTGTAGTTGTTTCAGCCTTTTCGATCAGGTTGCTCTGGGCAACAAATTTATGGAACTGGTACAAATTATTACCTTTCAGGCAAATAAGACACAACAAACGCCGGCATCATGGCCCTTCCCACAGATTCAAATATCAAACGCTTCCAGTCTCTTTTTAAAGGACGCGACGACGTATTTGCGGTTCGTTGGGAAAAAGGTGGGAGAAGCGGCTACACCCCGGCCTATCAATACGATCCGTATTTGTACCGAAAGCACAAAATAGGAGGCGGCACCTTCCAGAATTATCCCGATAAAACATTCCTGCCGCTTACCGACGCGCAAATCGCCAAACACCTGAATGGCGAACAATTGGTTGGTATTTATCCATTGCTTCCTGACAACAGTTCCTGGCTAATCGCCGCCGATTTTGACAAGGAAAACTGGTCGGAAGAATGCAGGAGATTTTTAAAAACGTGTGCGAATAATGACATCCCTGCCTATTTGGAGCGTTCGAGGTCTGGACAAGGCGGACATGTATGGATTTTCTTCGAACATCCATATCCGGCCGTTCGCAGCCGGAAGATTTTTATTCAACTCCTGGAACAGGTCGGCGTTTTTTCCATTTTCGACAAATCTTCCAGTTTCGACCGCTTGTTCCCAAACCAGGATTTTCATTCCGGCAAAGGTTTGGGCAACTTGATCGCATTGCCGTTGTACAAACCCACCTTGGAGAAAGGCAACAGTTGTTTTGTCGATCCG
>JAYSZC010000023.1:0-2390 GCA_043738235.1 Lewinellaceae bacterium
AAAAGGTGGAATTGTTGAGTAAATGTAGCGCCGAACCCAGTTCGGCGCAAAAAAAACGCGGCCGAACAGGGTTCGGCGCTACGATTTCAACTTATGCGCCCATTTTTGCCTGAACTTTTTCACCTTGGGCGCAATCACGATAGAGCAGTAGCCCTGATTGGGATTGGTTTTATAATAATTCTGGTGGTAGGTTTCGGCTTTATAAAATGTATCGAAAGCGCTGATTTCTGTAACAATGGGATTGTCCCAGATTTCTTTGGAAGCCAGTTTAACTTCTTCTGCCACAGTCTTTTGCAACTTTGAATGGTAATAAATGACCGACCGGTATTGCGTTCCGACGTCGTTGCCCTGGCGATTCAGCGTAGTCGGGTCGTGAACGGTAAAAAATACTTCCAGTATTTCTTTGAACGTAATAATGGCCGGATCGAACGTCACCTGAATGACCTCCGCGTGTCCGGTTGTGCCGGAGCAGACTGCGTCATAGCTCGGGTTGTTGACAAGGCCGCCGGAATAGCCGCTTTCCGCTTTCGACACGCCTTGCAGGTCCTGATAAATGGCTTCGACGCACCAGAAACAGCCTGCGCCGAGGGTTGCTATTTCGGTTTGGCCGGAAGGGGTGGTCGTCTGTATGTCGGATTGAGAAGTTGTAGTCATGGCAGTTATTTTTTCTGATGTTATTTGAGCGGATACACCGGTTGTGGCGATCATCGCCAAAAAGAAGAGTTTGTATTTCATGGATGTCAATTTTAAGTAAAGGGCAAAATTGCAAAGAGCAAAAAGCAATGTAAATCAATGAGTTACAAAAGATTTAGTATTAACTGATTTTGCACACCTAACTTATGTGAAAACAAACGCGTATTGCTGCATTTTGGTTTTGACAAGCCTTCCGGTATGGCTAAACTGTCGCCACCGCAACATTTTGCCGCTGCAGATGGTAACCTTTTTCACCGGCCAGGAGTTGCAAGAAACGGTTCAATGCCAGCCATTTGGCCTCATCCAGTTCATAACTGATATTCTCGCGGTAGTATTTTTCCAGGTCGAAACCCGGCATGGTGGGCAGTATTTTGATGAGTTCGGGCAAATGATCCAATCCGGTAGCAAGCGCGGCATTAAAACGTCCGAGCTGTTCAACGTCCAAAGGTTTGGTACTCACCCATGCAGCATAAACGAACGGAAGCCCCGTCCAGGCAGTCCAGGCTTCCCCCAGATCATAAACAAATGGAAAGCGCCGCTCCAATCCGATGGTTCTGTCTCCAATGACCAACGCTGCCGTATCGCCGGTAATCTGCGTTTCAAAACCCTCCACTGCCGCCACAAATTCCGGCTGGATATGCCAGTACTGTTCGCACAGTATGCGGGTAAGCGCGACGGAAGTCCTGGAATGAAAATCGAGTAAGATGCGTTTGATCTCCGCAAGCGGTTTTTCGGAAAACAGGCAGACGGTTTTGACGGCGCCTATGGAACCGATACAGTAATCAGAAACCAGGTACGCTTGTGGCAATTCAGGAATGATCGCCACCGGCGTAAGCGCCAGATCGACCTCTCCCTGCAATAATTTGCGGGCGCAAACAGAAGGAATATCCAGGTTCAGTTCCATTTCATCGGCCATCTCGCTGCGAAACAACCCGTAAATAAACGGCTTGGTATTCAGGTAACTCACGGCACTCAGCCGAATTTTTTTGTCCTGCATGGTGGAGGCTGTTATCTAAGCACTGACACTTGCTCTGAGCGTACGCTCTAAATGGCTCGTGTCATTCTCTTTTTCAAAAATAAACTTATCATCCTGATAATGAATGACATACAATCCGGTATTGGAATGCATGGTACCTTCCATGTCTGCGGGGCCGAGGCCTTTCAGCGCTGTAATAAGGCAGCGAAGGGTGCGTCCGTGTGTAGCAATCAGGATATGTTCTTCGGGCCTTTTTCTGAGCCATTCCACAAAACGATCGACCCGTGCCCTGAGTTGGGCGGCTGTTTCACCTTCCGGCAGGGAAGCGTCAAAATTGCCCTGTTTCCAATGGTTGATCATTTCCGTATACAAAGCGATGCGTTCGGGGGTGGAAGGCAAACCTTCGTGCGCGCCCCAACTGATCTCGTTGATGTCGGGTGTTTCGATCCAGGGGATATTTTTATCCAGAAAACGCCGTACGGTTTGGTGGGTACGTCGCAATTTGGAGGTGACAACTAATTGAAAATCAATATCCTGGTACGTTTCAAAAAAAGCGTGGGCCTGTTCGTGGCCGGTATCGTTCAGATCAGAATCCACCCCGCTGCCCTGCACGATTTGTAAGCGATTGAATTCTGTTTCTCCGTGGCGGAGGATGTAGAGGGTCATATGCTGGTTATTTGTTATCAGTTATCAGTTATCCGTTATCGGGTTTCAGGCTGGA
>JAYSZC010000024.1:0-5905 GCA_043738235.1 Lewinellaceae bacterium
TCTGGAGCGATCTACTATTCAGCCCTTGTTCAGGAGTAAGGGAAAGTTTCAGCAGCTATCGCTCGATGAACCGGGTGAGCAGGCTGCTTTTTTGGCAGACCTCGATACCAGCAAAGCCCGAATCCGGCCATTGCAATTGTGTTACCGGGAATCCGGCAAGGATTCGGCCAAAATAATTGCCCGGCCTGAAAACGATTTTTTGCAGCGCAGCAACGGCGAGGCCAACTGGGTTATCAGTGAAAACAGCCGCCCGGTTTTTTCAGAAGACGGCAGCAAACTGTACTTTGGAATCGCTCCTGCCCCGATCCTCAACGATACCATGTTGTTAAAAGAAGAAATTGTGGATGTGGAGGTGTGGAACTGGACGGACACTCGCCTGTACACCCAGCAGGAAGTACAGTTGGAAAACATGAAGAAGCGGTCTTATCCCGTTGTTTGGCACGGCAGGAAAAACCGCTTTGTCACCCTGGCGTCTCCTGAAATTCCCGAACTGCGGTTCCAGGAACAACGCAATGCGGACATGGCGCTTGCCTTTACCGAAGAACCTTATGGAAGTTATGTGACAATTGAAGGCACGCCGCATAAAGATTTATATGCAGTCGATTTAAAAACAGGCGATAAAAAATTGATTGTGAAGGATTTGCGTGGCAATCCACGTATTTCGCCGGAAGCCGGATACGTCATTTGGTGGAGCGATCCCGATACGGCCTGGTTTGCCTGGAGTGTGCGCAACACGGAAATTGTCCGGTTGACGGATAATCGCCTCGCGCCGTTTTACGACGAAGAAAACGATGTGCCCGATTTTCCCGATGCACACGGGCTGGCTGGCTGGCTCAGCGATGACGAGGCCATGATCGTATATGACAAATACGACCTTTGGAAAATTGACCCGAAGGGCAAAAAGAAACCCGAACGCCTTACCAAAGGCAGGGAAACGCAAACTACTTACCGCTACCTGAAATTAGACCCGGAAGAGCGCAGCATCCCGGCAGATGCATCTATTTTATTGCACCAGTTTTATCACCCGACGAAAGCGGAAGGCTACAGTTGGTTGTCTTTAAAAAATGGAAAATTAACCCATCTCAGCGGCGGCGATTTTGCTTACACCAAACAGCCCCTTAAACCTAAAAACGCCGATTATCTTTTGTTTTCAATGGGTAATTACCAGATTTTTCCAGATTTGCAGTACTTGAACTATGGAAACAGCGCAGCAAAGCCGGCGCAAATTTCCCAGGCCAATCCGCAACAAAACGAATACCGTTGGGGTAGCATCGAACCTGTTCAATGGACTTCCCTTTCGGGTGAAACGCTCAACGGTTTGCTCATCAAACCGGAAGACTTCGACCCTGCCGCACAGTACCCGATGATTGTCAATTTTTACGAAAAACTCTCCGACGGACTGCACCAGCACCGCTCCCCTGATTTTCACCGTTCTCAGATCAATTACACCGTTTATGCCGGCAAAGGTTACCTCATTTTTGCGCCGGATATTCCTTACCGCACGGGTTATCCCGGAGAAAGCGCCTATAATGCGATTGTCAGCGGCGTGACGGCTTTGATCAACAGGGGTTTTGTGGATCCCAAACGTGTAGCCATGCAGGGGCATTCCTGGGGCGGTTACCAGGCGGCTTATGTGGTGACGCGCACCAACCTATTCGCCTGTGCGGAAGCCGGAGCGCCGGTAGCCAATATGACCTCGGCTTATGGAGGTATCCGCTGGGAATCGGGACTGAGTCGCGTATTTCAATATGAACATCAGCAGAGTCGCATCGGCGGCAGCCTTTGGGAATACCCGATGCGCTACCTGGAAAATTCGCCGCTGTTCACACTGGATAAAGTGCAGACCCCGCTCCTGATTTTACACAACGATAAAGACGGCGCTGTGCCCTGGTACCAGGGTATCGAATTGTTTTCCGGCCTGCGCCGCCTGGGAAAACCCTGTTGGCTGCTCAACTACAACGACGAGCCGCACTGGCCGGTGAAACTGCAAAATCGCATGGACTTTCAACGCCGCATGCAGCAGTTTTTTGATTATTACCTGATGGGCGCCCCACAACCCAAATGGATGAAACGCGGTGTGCCGCCGATGGAAAAAGGTATTTTACAGGGATTGGAGACGGATGATTAAATGTGGGGGGAGTAAGACCCGGCCAAAAAAAGAGAACCGAATTTTATTTTTTTATCGAGTGCTAAACTTTCCAGGTTTTTAAAACCTGGAAAGTTTCTGGTAGCGAAAACGAAATAAAAATTTCTATCATTACCAATGCCGCCTCTTATGAGTCACCCTTTTCTTTCTTGATACTTTTCGCACCAAACAACTGTTTTCGCCGTGAAATACCTGCTTTCGTTTGTCTTTTGCTTTTGTGTTTATCCGTTTGTTGCTCAAAATGACACTTCGTTGTTGCTCAGTCCGGAGCGACTCACCGAACAGGACATTGTGATGCGCGATCTTTCATTACAGGCGACGCGGGTGATTTCAGCCACGCGCTCCTTAGAAGAAGCCGGTCAAATGCCGTTCACGATCTGGGTGGCTACGGCGGAAGATATTCAGCGCAACGGATTCATTACCTTGGGCGATGTGCTGCGGGCGGCGCCGGGCATTCGGGTGTCGCAACCCGGCAATGCGCTCGAAGGAGAGACCTTTCTGATGCGCGGGCTGGCTGGCAATCAATTTGTCAAAATTTTGATCAACGATGTACCGATCAAACCTTTTACGGCCCTGGGTATGCCCATTGGCGCGCAGTTGCCGATCCGGCAGGCAGAACGCATCGAAGTCATATATGGCCCAGCCGGCGCGCTTTACGGCAACGAAGCTTGTGCCGGCGTGGTGAATATTATCCTGAAAGAATCCGAAAGGCCGGTATACACCCAGGCGGATTTGTCTTTCGGGCGTTTTGGCACCAATAATCTCGATCTTACGTTCGGCGGTAAATTGGGCAAAGACAAAAAAATATTTCATTTCAGTCTGTATGGCAGCAGTACGGTACGCGAACGCACAGATATTTATTACGACCAGTCGATTTTCAATACGGATGCTTATGTCCCGGGATATCTGCCCCCGGGATTTTACCTGAATAACCCGAATTACCGGCGTTCGGATATCGGCAACTTTCCAAAAACTGCTCCGGTCATGCATGAAAGCCGCATGTTCGGGATGAACCTGCGATGGCGCGGCCTTCAATTCAGTTACCACCGGATGGCGCGTTTTGACCACAGTGCATTGGGAATGAATCCATTAGCGGTTTCTTACGCCAATTCCTCTAACCGGATTGCCGAAAAACACGAGGTGTTTGTTTTTAGCTTTCAAAAGCAGCGCAAACGCTGGGTGACGTACAACGCAGCTTCTTTTTTGCGCTACAACATTAATAATACCTCAACGTCGACTTTTATTTATGACCGGCTGGCGGCGGGTAGTTATTTGTTACAATCATCGGTGGCCCCGCCCGTAACGGGTCTTGTAGACAGTATTTTTCAAAAGTACAATTCCGATGAGCGGTATGGGTACGCCAACGGTTTCGATGCACGGTTCGAGTCGAGGATAAATGCATCGCTGCACCGGCATTTATCACTCGATCTGGGTGTTCAACTCAATTTATCAAACGGTTTTGCCTATTTCAACCACTACCAAACACCGGTGGAAGCACAGGCATTAGAAAGTAATATTTTTTCCGAACCAGTTTCCCCCAACAGTCGGGGCGGTCTGGATTTAACCGGATTCGGCCAGTTAAAATGGCAAAGCAAAGCGCTGACGGTGATCAGCGGCCTGGCCCTGAATACGTTTGTAAGTGATTTTTCGAGGGTAACGCCCCTGCCCCGGGTGGCGGCGCAATACCGCATTGCAAAACGCTGGGTTGTACGGGGCAACTATGCAGAAGGTATCCGGCAAGTATCGCCTTATTACCAAACCAATTCTTTTTATATCCTGCCGGATAATGGCAATTTATCCAGCGCGCTGGTTTCTTCTTTAAATGAGCCGGAACAGACCCGCGCCGCAGAAGGCGCTATTCGATACGAAGGTGATTTCAATGTGGAGGGTGTTTTTTTCTGGCAGGAAACCGCCAATAAGGTGCGCCCCAACAAACTGCTGCAAACAGAGACCGGCGAATGGATTTACGGGTATCAGAATGTTCCCGGCCGTGGCATCCACCTGTGGGGTATTCAGGGTTTACTGCGCTCCGAAGACAAAGACCTGATCGATCTGGCTAATCAAAAACGCAAAAAAATGGTCATTACTTCCCGCCTGGAGTTCTTTATACAATATGCACGGGGAAAAGAATGGCTTGCCGAAGGTGCGGAACCCCTGCATGAAGTGATGAACCAACCGCGCTGGCATACGCAGTTTCGCACCTTTTTTAAACTGAATCAATTGGAACTGATGTTTGCTTCCAACCGTCAATCATCCGTACTCAGCAAATCAGTCGCTTACCGCGAGCAGTTCCAACTGTCGGCTGTACAGGAACGCTATCCAGATTTTCGAAGCTGGGACATGTCCGCCCGCCTCTACCTGAGCAATCATTTTCTGATTTACATGCAGTTTCAAAATATGTTTAACCGCCGTTTTGCAGGATTAGACGCTACCGGAACACCCGATGATCTGGGGTTTAACCCCCAACAAGGGCGTATGATACGATTCGGCGTAAATTATAATATGAATTAATGAACCAATACCCCCTGTAATTGTGTTTGGAAGATTCGCCTGTTACTATTAGATTTGTGGGCGGAAGAGGGGGGCAACGATTTAAAAACAGGCATGGAAGCATCGCACAACTAAAAACGCTGAAAAATCACCCCGCTGCGTGCTGATGAACTTCCCGCTGCCAAAAAACTTAAACTTACTATTGAGCGACATCATTCTTACAGTCGAGGGCGTTGATCCCGTTGAACTCTTCGGAGAAAACAACGCCAAATTAAATCTCTTGCGCAAAGCTTTCTCCGATGTGACCATCACGTCCCGGGGAAACAGCCTGAAACTCACCGGAGAAAAAAAGGATACCCAAGCTGCCAAAGCAAAATTCGAGATGATGGTGCGCTACCTGCGCGAGCACCAGGAACTCCCTGTGCAAACAGTCGAAGACATGTTGGGTGGAGAAAACCCTTTTGAAGTGCGTATTCCTGTCAATGGAGACGGCAGCAACGGCAATACAATTCTTTTTGGGCGCGATGGAAAACCCATCCGGGCTAAAACCCGCAACCAGAAACGAATGGTCGAGATCGTGGAAACGAATGACATCGTTTTTGCGCTCGGGCCTGCCGGTACGGGTAAAACCTACACCGCCGTGGCATTGGCCGTGCGCGCGCTGAAAAATAAAATGGTCAAAAAAATTGTCCTCACCCGACCGGCCGTTGAAGCCGGCGAGAGCCTCGGTTTTTTGCCCGGTGACCTGAAAGAAAAGGTCGATCCCTACCTGCGCCCGCTGTACGACGCGTTGGACGATATGCTGCCCATGGATAAATTGAATTTTTTCATGGAAAACCGCATCATCGAAATTGCGCCGCTCGCTTTCATGCGTGGTCGTACGCTCGACCATGCGTTTATCATCCTCGATGAAGCGCAAAACGCTACGCCGCTTCAGTTGAAAATGTTCCTCACCCGCCTCGGGCCTTCTGCGCAATGCGTCATCACCGGCGACATGAGTCAGATCGACCTGCCGCACAACCAAAAATCGGGGCTTCGCCAGGCTATTGAAATCCTGGACGGCGTGGAAGGCATCGCTTCGATCCACCTGACGACCGAAGACGTAGTGCGCCACCGCCTGGTGAAAGACATCATCAAGGCCTACGACAAAATTGAAGCCGAAGACCGCGCCAAAAAAGAACGCCGGAAAGCGGAACAAAACGCCGATAAGGAAGAACTGGTGGAAACGCGGCCCGATTGGCAGCCGGCAGCCAAGTGAGTCTGAAGTCG
>JAYSZC010000025.1:0-16741 GCA_043738235.1 Lewinellaceae bacterium
GGGGGAAAAGCCGAGGGACAAGCGCATGTTGTGAGTTGTGAGTCGTGAGTTGTGAGTTGTGAGTAGCTACGGTCACTGTGTGTGATTGTATATTCACAACTCACGACTCACTATTCACAACTCACGATTCAGTATTCGTCTTCGTTGAAGAAAAAGTCATCGTGTCGCGGGTAATCCGGCCAGATATCTTCAATGCCTTCGTACATCTCGCCGTCGTCTTCGAGTTCTTCCAGGTTATCAATAACTTCACCGGGCGAACCTGAACGGATGGCATAATCTATCAGTTCATCTTTAGTGGCCGGCCAGGGGGCTTCTTCTAAGTGGGAGGCTAATTCAAGTGTCCAATACATAGTTCGCCGTTCGTTTGAAAGGTTCAGGTTTTTTTATAAAATCAGCATGGCGTCACCATAGCTGTAGAAACGATATTTTTCTTTTACCGCCTCGTTATAGGCATCCATGATTAGATCGAGACCGCCAAATGCAGAAACCAGGATCAACAGGCTGGATTTCGGCAGGTGAAAATTGGTCACCATACTGTTTGCAATGCTGAATTCATAAGGCGGATAAATAAACTTATTAGTCCATCCCTCGACTTGTTTCAACATGTGCTCGGCAGAAACGGCTGTCTCGACGGAGCGCATCACGGTAGTACCCACAGCGCACACTTTTTTGTGGCTCTGGAGGCCTTTATTCACCGTTTCAGCGGCTGCGGCAGAAATTTTGAAGTATTCCGCTTCCATTTTATGCTTGGACAGGTCTTCCACGTCGATGGTGCGGAAAGTACCCAGGCCGATATGCAGGGTCAGTTCTGCGAAGTTCACTCCTTTCAATTCAAGGCGTTTCATCAGTTCGCGGCTGAAGTGCAGGCCGGCGGTAGGCGCTGCGACAGCGCCGATTTCCTTAGCATAAATAGTCTGGTAACGTTCGCGGTCGACGGCTTCCGGCTCCCGCTCAATGTATTTGGGCAGCGGCGTATTTCCCAGTTTGAGCAATTCATTCTGGAAATCATCGTCCGTGCCGTCAAACAAAAAACGGATCGTACGGCCGCGGGAGGTCGTATTATCCACTACTTCTGCCACCAAAGCGTCGTTGCCGTGCTCGTCTTCAAAGTAGAGCTTGTTACCAACCCTGATTTTACGGGCCGGATCAACCAGCACGTCCCACAGGCGGGCGTCGTGGTTGAGTTCGCGAAGCAAAAAAACCTCGATTTTCGCTCCCGTTTTTTCTTTCTGACCGAATAAACGGGCAGGAAAGACCTTCGTGTTATTAAAAATTATGACATCGCCGTCATTGAAATAGTGGAGCAGGTCTTTAAAAACCTTGTGTTCTACCTTACCGGTTTGGCGATGTACCACCATCAGGCGACTCTGGTCGCGTTCCTCGCTTGGATACTGTGCAACGAGTTCCTTTGGTAGGTTAAAGTTGAATTGAGAAAGTTTAGTGCGCATAATTCGGTGAAGTGAACAACGGGAGCCGGATTTTATTGTTGTTCCGGGCGGGAATTACCCGTTTCCTTTTTTTGATCTTGGGTTTTTAGACAGGATAATACCTACCTGTTATCGCATTTACAGCCATTTTCGCGGAAATGGCCCGCAAAAATGGCTGCAAAAATATAATTATTCGGCAAACGATAACTTAAAATAAGGTTTTTACTTTCCAAACAGAAAAGTAATAGAGCAACTGCACAGCAAGACGGGCTTTGATTGCCTTTTGCTTTTTGTTCTTTTGCCCTTTTATTTAGGCAATAGCCACCTTTTTTTCCGATTTCTTGCGTTCGAAATCTTTCAGATAGACTTTACGCAAACGGATGTTACGGGGTGTAACTTCCACGTACTCATCATCCTGAATATATTCGAGCGCTTCTTCCAGTGAAAAGCGGCGCGGCGGCGGCAGCGATGCTTTATCATCGGAGCCGGAAGCGCGCATATTGGTCAGTTTTTTTGTTTTGGTGATATTGACCACCAGGTCGCCCGGGCGGTTGTTTTCACCGATCACTTGTCCTTCGTACACTTCTTCCCCTGCATCGATGAAAAAAGTGCCGCGATCCTGGAGGTTATCCAAAGAGTAAGGAATGGCCGTGCCGGTTTCCATCACAATCAGCGAACCGTTTTGGCGGCTGGGCATTTCGCCTTTCCAGGGTTCGTATCCGACGAAGCGGTGCGTCACAACGGCTTCACCTTGTGTTGCGGTCAGCAAATTGGAACGAAGACCGATAATACCTCGTGAAGGCATACTGAAACGCAGCATGAAGCGATCGCTTTTGGGTTCCATGCTTGTCATCACACCTTTACGGCGCGTCACCAATTCGATACACTTGCCACTGGACACTTCCGGTACGTCGATGGTCAGTTCTTCCATCGGTTCCTGTTTATGGCCGTCAATATGTTTGATGATAACACGCGGTTGGCCAATTTGCAGTTCATAACCTTCGCGGCGCATCGTTTCGATCAGGATGGACAAGTGCAAAACCCCGCGGCCGTATACCATAAAGGAATCGGCTGAGTCTGTGTCTTCCATGCGCATGGCCAGGTTTTTTTCCAGTTCGCGCTCCAAGCGTTCACGCAAGTGGCGGCTGGTGACAAATTTGCCTTCCTGACCAAAAAACGGGGAGTCATTGATAGTAAAAAGCATGCCCATAGTCGGCTCGTCGATGGAAATCGTTTCCAGCGCTTCCGGGTTTTCGAAGTCGGCAATCGTATCGCCGATTTCAAATCCTTCCACCCCTACAATGGCGCAAATATCGCCCGATTCCACTTCTGCCGCTTCTTTTTTGGCTAAGCCGTCAAAAACATACAGGCCCTTGATGCGGTGTTTTTGCACCGTACCGTCTTTTTTAACCAATGAAACGGGTTGATTGGAAGTCAGTTTGCCGCGGCTCAGCCTGCCAATTGCAATACGTCCGATAAAACTGGAATAGTCTAAAGAAGTAACCAGCAACTGCGGTGTACCAACCAATACTTTCGGCGGCGGGATATATTTGATAATATCATCCAGCAAAGTGGTGATATCTGAGGTCGGGTTTTTCCAGTCGTGCCCCATCCAGCCTTGTTTGGCCGAACCGAAGATTACCGGAAAGTCGAGTTGTTCTTCCGTAGCATCGAGCGAGAACATCAGGTCGAATACCTGTTCGTGCGCCAGATCGGGGTTACAGTTGGGTTTATCCACCTTGTTCACCACAACGATGGGCTTTTTGCCCATTTCCAGGGCCTTTTGCAGTACGAAGCGGGTTTGTGGCATAGGGCCTTCAAAAGCGTCTACCAGCAGCAGTACGCCATCGGCCATATTGAGTACGCGCTCCACCTCGCCACCGAAGTCGGCGTGACCGGGCGTGTCAATGATATTGATCTTGGTGCCTTTATACTGGATCGCTACATTTTTTGCCAAAATGGTAATCCCGCGTTCGCGTTCAAGGTCGTTGCTGTCCATAATCAAATCCCCGGTGATCTCGTGTTCTTTGAACAACTTGGATGCGTGGATCAGTTTGTCAACAAGGGTGGTCTTGCCGTGGTCGACGTGGGCAATAATGGCAATATTACGAATATCTCTCATCGAAAATTAAAAGTGGTGTGTATGGGGTGGTTTGTCTAATTTTTGAAAAATGATATTTGGTAGCCGGTGTTTTGATTTCAAGAATCAGAATTTTTTCCAAAATTTCGGATAAATGCCCAAATTATTGGAAAAACACACCCACTTTCAAATGAACCGCAAAGGTAAGGTTTTATCTAACGGAAAAAAAGAAAAGTCCAAGGCCTATTTTGTTAACGGAATATCAATTTTTGATAATCATTCCGATTCGGGGGGACAATGGAGATGGAAACAGAATAATATTTTCCGGGTTTTGGATGAGATTTATACTACGTCCCTCGTAGAGTGGTGGAACACGGATTTAAAGGATTAGACACGGATTTTCGCGCTTCGCGCTCGTAGGAATAATGGGGACGAAGGATTATGCGGATTTTGCGGATTTACGCGGATTTTCCGCTTTAGAGTTGACCTGCTTTTCTAAAAATGGACTTAATATTTGATCCGTGTCAACTCTTCGAGGGAAAAATCCGCGTAATCCCCATTATTCCTACAAGGGAAAAAATCCGTGTCTCATCCTTTAAATCCGTGTTCTATCACTCTAAGAGGGGGCCGGGGGGTGAGGACCAAAAAAATCCTCCCCCAAACTTGACTTATTAAAAACACCCGCCTATCTTTGCAGCGAAAATTCGCTAAACATATCGTTCACTTTCCAGATACAAACAATACTATTTACCCATGTCAGCAACAGTTGTAGCAACAGACGTACTCAATGGCGGCGAATTTCTGATCCGCGATAGTCGTGCAGAAGACGTATTTATCCCTGAAGAACTGAATGAAGAGCAACTGATGGTCAAACAAATGTCCATCGACTTCATCAAAAACGAAATTGATCCCGTCCGGGCAAGATTGGAAAAACAGGAGCCTGGACTGGCGCCTTCGCTGCTCAAAAAAATGGGTGACCTGGGTCTGCTCGGCGCGCACATGCCTGCTGTGTATGGCGGTACGGAAATGGACACCAATACCAATACGGTTATTTCCGAAGTATTCGGCCCTGCCGGTTCTTTTATCGTCTCCTTTGCTGCGCACACAGGCATTGGCATGCTGCCTATCCTGTACTTCGGCACGGAAGAACAAAAACAAAAATTCCTGCCCGGCCTTATTTCCGGCGAACTCAAGGCTGCTTATTGTCTGACGGAGCCTGGATCGGGTTCGGATGCGCTGGCGGCCAAAACCCGCGCCGATCTGAGCGCCGACGGCTCCCATTATCTGATGAGCGGTCAAAAAATGTGGATTTCCAACGCCGGCTTCGCCGATGTGTTTATTGTTTTTGCCAAAATAGACGGTGATAAATTCACGGGTTTCATCGTAGACGCACACACGCCCGGCATCACGCTGGGCGCCGAAGAAGACAAACTCGGCATCAAAGGTTCTTCTACCCGCCAGGTGTTTTTTGAAAATGCCAAAGTGCCCGCTGAAAATGTTTTGGGCGACATCGGCAAAGGCCACCTGATCGCTTTCAATGCACTGAACATCGGTCGCTATAAATTAGGCGTCATGTGTATCGGCGGCAACAAGGAGGTGGTCAACGCTGCTACGCGTTACGCCAACGAACGCCATCAATTCGGCCAGTCTATCGGCAATTTCGGCGCTATCCAGTACAAATTAGCCGAAATGACCATTCGCAATTTCGCTGCCGAAAGTGCCGCTTACCGCACATCCCAACTGATGTCCGATAAAAAAGCGGAAGAAGAGGCCGCAGGAAAAACCTACGGCCAGGCCATGCTCGAAGCTGCAGAAGAATACGCCATCGAATGTTCCATCCTGAAAATTATCGGCTCCGAAGTAACCGACTACTGCGTGGACGAAAACGTACAAATCCACGGCGGTATCGGATTCAGCGAAGAATACAGCGCCGCCCGCGCTTACCGCGACAGCCGGATCAACCGCATCTACGAAGGCACCAATGAAATCAACCGGATGCTCATGGTCGATCAATTGTTCAAACGCGCCCTGAAAGGCAAATTAGACATCGTCGGGCCGGCCTGGGCAGTGCAAAAAGAACTGACTTCCATGCCTTCCATGGAAAAACTGGAAGGCGCTTATGCCGAAGAAGTAAAGGCGCTGGCCGACTTCAAAAAAATCATCCTGATGGTCGCCGGCGGCGCTGCCAAAATGCAGATGGACGGCAAACTGAACCTGAAAGACGAACAGGAAATCCTGATGAATTGCGCGGACATGCTGATCGACCTGTATGCCGCAGAATCTATGCTGCTGCGCGTGCAAAAATTAGTGAACCTGCCGAAAGAACAACCGCAGGAAGTGTACGACGCCATGTTGCAGGTGTTTTTCCACGACGCCACAGCCCGCATGGGCAAAAACGCGACAGACGCCCTGGCTTCTTTTGCCGAAGGTGATCTGCTGAAAACTTTCCTGATGGGCCTGAAACGGTTTACGAAATACCCGGCTGTGAATGTAAAAGTGAAACGCCGGGTAGTGGCTGAGGCGCTGCTGAAAGCCAACGGCTGGTGCTTTTAAGAGGTGAGAAGTGAGACGGTGAGAAGTGAGACGGTGAGAAGTGAGACGGTGAGAAGTGAGACGGTGAGAAGTGAGAGACCGTAGAGTGTGCCGTTTCATGTTTGGGAAAACTAGGTGTGAAACGGTGTACTCTACGGACTTCGTACTATTTCGCCGCACTCTTGGTGTTTTTTTACCAAGTGCAAAAGTATGCAGGATTTTTCTTTACAAGCCCGTTCTGCACACCTTACCGTTTCACAAACACCTTCGACACCGCCCCACCCGCACCAATCGCCCGCACCACATACCAACCCGCAGGCCAGTCTGCCACCGGAATCTCTTTTTTTTCCGAACAGGAATTGTAAGACCAATACACCTGCCCCAGGAGGTCGAATACCTCGTAGTGCAGCGCAGCGCCTGCGCCCGATACCGAAATCGTCATGCGTGTATGCGCAGGATTGGGACTGACGGACAGCGAGGCCCCGGAAACGACACCGGGCGAAGCCACCGATACGATCGAGCAATTCTGCTGGCCGGCGTCGCCCACATACCGCGCCAGGAAACGAACCGACTGCCCGTCTATCTCGTAAAACTGCCCGCCCGCATACACCGTATCCCGCCACACCGCGATGGTATTCACCGCTCGATTGAAGGTCGAATTTCCGATGCTGCACCACTTCGCACCGTCCCACACGGCCACGTTGTGCGCCTCAATGCCGCCGATACAATCGAACAGCCCGGCGACGTAGAGTTTGTCTTTGTACACAAATAGATCGTCGATGATGCCGTAACCGCATACGCCGCCGCCCAGGTCGTTCCACTGCTCACCGTCCCAACTCATAATGCTGTTGCCGGGGTTGCCGTCGGCTTGGGTGAAATAGCCGGCAACGTAGAGTTTGTCCTGGAAAACTTCCAGGTCGCGCAGGTTGGTATTAAAACCTTGTAAGACCTCCCCTACTTTTTGCCAGGAAGTACCATCGTAGCGAGTCAAATCCCTCACTTCTTCTCCGTTTATATGAAGCAAAATATTGCCGCCCAGGTATATACTCCCCTTGTATTTTGCAATGCTGTTGGCAAGTACGAATTCGCCGGGGCCGGGTTCCTGCATATAAGTATGCCATTGTGTCCCATCCCAGGCCCCCAGTGCGCATGCAGGCATGGAGTCAATAATATGAATAGATCCAGCTACATAAAGCGTATTGTCCGCTATACAAAAATCGTATGCAGTGGCGGGAAAATATTGCTGAACAAATGGAAGATAATCAGATGCTATACCTCCATCCAGGGGATGCCATTGCTCACCATTCCAACCACCGATACCAATTACTTGAATATCTGATTCGTAAGTGGCTGAGCGCACTAAACTGGCTATTATATTTTCCCGGTAGCGAATAATTGATACAACTCCAGCACACCCACCGTTCCAGCATGCGCCAATTCCATCCAAAATATTATGCAATTGATTACCGTCATAAGCTACAATATTACCAAAAGTGTCGTTATTAATTGTCAGAAATTGACCTCCGATATACAATCTATCCAGGGCAGTATCGGGAAACAACTCTAGTACATAACGGTTATTAATGTCACTATTTGGAAAATTTACCACCGGCTCCCATTCCTGGGCACCGACGTCCCATATAGAAGAACATATCAAAAAAAGACATGGGAAAATGTAAGATTTTTTCATCCTTATAAAATGAGGCTGGGAACGGCCTTTGCGCGTGCCGTTCCCAGCCAATAATTAAGTTATTTTAGTTTCACAAATTTGCCCGACCAGAAGCCGCTGCCAGTCTTAAGAACGAGTGTATAATTACCTGCATCCAGTCGCTGTACCGGAATATGCCAGTTACTCTGTTCTGCTTTCAATAGCATTTGCTCAACAAGGCGGCCCGACATATCGTATATATGCATATACAATCCCTGCATATCATCCTTTTCTATTTTCAAAGACAAAACATCCTTGCAAGGATTAGGAGAAAGCGAAGCAAACGATTCGGGTAATAAAACCTCATTGGTACGTATAATCAGGTCGTTGGTTCGGATGACTGAAATAACCCCATCCATGGAGCCTCCTAAGGATTGTGCATTAAAATAGGACAATTCAGTCTCCTTAGATGTAGGATAGTCATCACTTTCTCCTACTGTGCGACCCACCATTACAATCACATGCCTGTCCCCGCTATTAGCAACCGCTACGTCACTCCCGTAATCGGAGGACGAACCTCCCAGATAGGTACAATATTCCAGTTTAAAATTGGACGCAAAAGCAGCCACAAAAGCGTCAGTACCGCCTGAAAAGTCTTCGAAGAACCATTGTGGTATTGATTCCTCAGGCCATGTAGTCGGTAAACCATCGCCTGCATTGCCTGTAATAAAAATATTTCCTGTCGGATCAACCACTATACCTCCGCCAGGATTAAAATCCATACTCCCAAGTGAAAACAGATCGGTAGATTCCATATTATCTCCTCCAAAATAACGGGAATGTATCAATGCGCCATTATTGGAATATTTGGCTATAAAAATATCCGCCGATCCACCCAGCGTGTTGTCATCCACTGAAGCATTGCCTAAATCCACAATGGGAAAGCCGGTACCGACACTACTTCTGGTAGTACCGAGCACGATTACATCTCCGGTATTGGGATCGCAGGCCACGCCCCTCGCGTAATCTTCCCCAGTTCCTCCAATATAAGTGGCAAAGTTGAGAGAACGATTGGAGCCGAATTTTGCTAAAAAGCCGTCGATGTCACCAGAATATGTATCGCCGCCGCCGCTGGGGAAAAAATCGCCGGAAGCAGCATCGTCTATTATTGACCCTGTCACGAAAAGATTGCCATTCCCGTCTTCGGCAATGTCAGTGGGTACATTTGCCATATTTGGCGTACTACTAAGCGTAGGGCCGAATTTAGTCGCCCAAGTCAGTTGGTCGCTCCCATTGAAAACCCCGATAAACATAGTTCCCGTACTTTGCTGAAAAGCGCCCCCTCCCGGATTTACATTATCCCAGGACGAAGTGCCCAAACCTTCTGCATAACCTACCACTGCAACACCCCCATTTTGGAGGGCCTACACGCCTAATATTCCGTCTCTGAAAAGACCGGCATCGCCAAAAAAAGAGCCCCAGTTTAGTGTACCGTCACTTTTGTCCATCTTTAATATTACACCACGGGTAAAATTGGCAGAAGTAAATGATTCATCGTGAAATCCGTTGTTAGGATTGAGTAATAAGGCCCCGGGCCAGGCTATGTCTGTTAAGCCCCCAACATAGAAATTATTACCACCGCCAACCGATATATCGTAGGCTCTTTCCCTAAAAGGAAGAGAGCCTTCTTCTCCCCCGCCTATCATCGTAAACCAGAGAGGTTCTCCATTAACCATGAACTTGTTGATGGTCCAGTCCGATTTCCCCGCAGGGGTTAAAGTAAAATTACCTACCGGGAAACTCGGACTTCTGGAAAACCCACAAGTATACACATCGCCACCTGCGTCAAAATCTACCGAACTTTGATTATCCGTCTGAGTCCAGCCATAATAAGTACTCCACCAAAGCGGTGCAAAATTCTCCCGACCCTTTCCAGTTCGCACTAACAGCGTTTTGCCCGTATCATACGATCCCGTAATGATTTTCACCTGATTTCCAGCAATATAATAATACGGCGTCCAGGCAGTAATTTCCGTTTCTACCCCCGCGCTGCTGATGGTCATCGCCTCGGGCGCCGGAAGGATAAGATCTTCCAGGATCGTTTCTACTTTCAAGTCGCCGTTTGGCAAGACGGATATGGCGGTAGCGCCCGTGAACTCCAAGACCAGGTCGTCAGGATCGCTGCCAGGCTTGCAGACGAAGCGAATGAAATTACCGTCATCACCCTGCCCGAAGATCACATCAATTTCTTCATACACGTTTGGGAACAGCACCTTGTTATGTAGCGGCGTTCGTTCCCGACCTTTGGGAATATGGTTGAAATAGTAGTTGTGAAACCACGATTGCCGTTCCAGTCCCACTGCTGGGGAAGGACGGTCGGGAAGCGCATTCACAAAGTTCAGATAAAGCCGTACAATAGTATCCTCTGTTAAAGCCAGGGTGTCGATATGAGAGAAAACGAAATGTGCCGTTTCATCCGACAGGAACAGGTTCGGGTACGTACTGCGTGAGTAATAGCGGATATTGCTGGCCGACGTGCCATTGGTATAAAGCAGTTGCCCACGGTTTTCCACAAAAGGCGCCGTCACCGCTTCGTCTTGCGGTTTTACTACATGGTGTATAATGTATTTGATACTCAGCACGGTTTCCAGATACTCATCTTCCGGGTCGCGCGTGGAGCCGGATACCACATATTCTTCGCCTTTACCTTTGGAAATATGCTGGGCTTTGTCATCCTTATTCAGCAAGCCATTGTAGATTTCCGACCACAAAAGTGTTCCATCATTGGCGTAATAGGCAGACAGAAAGTCGGCGTTGCCTTTTTGGGTAGTATAACCGGCCATCATCATGTGGCCGCCACCGCCCAGGATCAATTGGGTAAATTCGTCATTGCCTTCGCCGCCATCATAGGTCTCGTCGTACATCAGGCTACCTGAGTTATATTGCAGCAGCAACGCGTCGCGATCACCGCCGTCGGTGGTATAGCCCGCTATCATCACATTATCTTCCGCGTCTATCACAATGCTTCGCGCGACATCGTCACCATTCCCGGCGCCGTTCCAGGTAGCGGTCCACAGTATTGCCAGATCGGGATCAAGCGCGACAGTACGGATATCAAGACCATTACTTCCACTGCCCAAACTGCCTGTAATGTAAATATTACCTGCGGCATCTACGGTAGCGGCGTTCACCTGTTCTATTTCCGTACCTTCTTCGTCGATGATACGCTGACTGGACAGCGTACCATTACTCACATTATAACGGGCTACAAAATAAGCCCATTCCGTCGCCGTGTTCTGAGTAAAACCCGTAATGATAACCAGCGAGCCATCCAAATGGATCGTTCCTGCCGCATCATTCAGCGAAGCATTGTCGAAGGTGGTAAGCCATTGCTGTGTACCACTGCTGTTCAGCCGCAGGGTGAGTGCGTCCGTATCGAACAGATCTGGCCAGGTAAGGCCAGACACAAATACGTCGCCGTTGTCGGCGCATGTAATAGCCGTACCTGTATCATAAATACCACTGGCGCCATTGTACACGTATTGCCAGAGTTTGGTACCCGAAGGGCTGTATTTCACGACAAACAGATCATACAAATTAGTAGCACCGTTGTACGCCGAGCCGGTCACCAGCACATTGCCAGACGTATCCACGGCAACATCGGCTACGTGGACGTTGCCCAGGGTGTCCAAATTGAAGCGCCTATTCCACAGTTCTACACCCGGATTCAGGTATTTGGTGACAGAAAGGCTGTAGGTATTGATCATATTCTTGGTAGAGCCGGCGACGTAAAAACAGTTGTGTGCGTTATCGGCTTCGGAAACAATGTGGTTGATAAATGTTGGATCGAACGAATTGCTGTGTTGTATCCAGGAACGGTAAAAAATGGTCTCGGATTGTGCGCAAATATCGGTAAAGGTCGTCAGGAAAATCGGCAGGATCAGTAAGCAGCGTCGGAGTAAAGAGTAATCGGATGAGAGCAAAAAATTGTCGTTCGGTTTCATGTTTTTGTATGATTTTTAAATTAATTAAAATTATAATATATTTTGCGCGCACAAAAAATATTTCAGTCCGGATGCTACATGATTACACGGTACTGTTGGCAGGGCAGTACTGTACAAAATACCAGATACGCAAAACTCCTGGCAGCCTGTTTAACAGACCTCCTCAGCAGCTCGCTGGCATGGTAAAACTTATATATATCAGAAGAGATTAAAGCGTGTGGCGCCGTGCGACGATGATTACGACGCAAACAGCGGGATACAAAGGCTGTCTATAAAAAATATCGGGATTTAAAATGCCGGAATACTACTTTGCGGTATCCGGGAACGCGACAAATATATACTGGAGAAATCAAACGTCCAAGTTCATCCATGTTGTTTTGTTTTTAAACTCTATTATTTAACATTTGCGCTTTCACAGATATTCTTTTCCTTCCGATTAGATCAATCCCAGCGTTAAGCCAGGTGTTTGGTGCTAATCTCAATGGATGAGTGGCACCATGGTATAATGGGACTTAGGGAAGTACTCATGACCAAGCAGATTCTCTCTGCGAAATGTGAAGATTGCAGCCTACGCCCTTTCTTCATAATTGAAAATCCGGGAGCGAAGCCGCGCACGCTACGGACTTCGCACTGTGGACTTCGCACTAATGACGGCACACTCTACGGTCTCTCACTTCTCACCGTCTCACCTCTCACTTCTCTTAAAACCGCAGGTGCTTGACCGTCTGCCCCTTATTCATCAACTGTTTCAGTGAATCTACGCCGATGGACAGGTGCATTTGTGCAAAATTGGCGGTCACGATTTTATCGCTGGCTTCCGTTTTGATGCCTTCCCGGGTCATAGGCATATCGCTGACGAGCAGCAGGGCGCCGGCGGGCATCTGATTTTTAAATGCCGCTACAAAGATGGTCGCCGTTTCCATGTCGATGGCGATACAGCGCAGGTCGCGCAATTTTTGTTTAAAATCTTCCCGGTGTTCCCAAACGCGTTTGTTGGTCGTGTACACCACACCCGTCCAGTAGTCGCGTTCGTAATCGCGGATGGTGGTGGACACCGCTTTTTGCAGGGCAAACGCCGGCAGGGCTGGTACTTCCGGCGGCAGGTAGTCATTACTGGTACCTTCACCGCGGATAGCGGCAATGGGCAAAATCAGGTCGCCATTGATATTCTTTTTGGATTTGAGGCCCCCGCATTTCCCTAGAAATAGCACGGCTTTGGGGTGAATAGCCTCCAACAGGTCGATCACCAGGCCCGCATTCGGGCTGCCGATTCCAAAATTGATGATGGTGATACCGTCCGCGGTAGCCACCTGCATAGGGCGGTCGGATCCATAAACCGGCACATCGTGCTGCTCTGCAAAGGCTTTCACATAGCCGCCGAAATTGACCAGCAAAATGTATTCTCCGAATTTTTCAAGCGGCATGCCCGTGTAACGCGGCAACCAGTCTTTTACAATGGCTGCTTTCTCCGCTTTTTGTTGCAGGTAGTTATCACGCGCAATAGCGTTTAAATCCTGTTGCGAAATCAAATTTTTATTTTCTTCCGGGTCTTGCATAAGGTGTTTTCCCGGCAAAGGTCGGGAAAGTGCGGTCGAGCTGCCCATTTCGGGAATAATTTTTTGTAAAAAAATTGTAAAGGGGTTATTCCCGAAGCGGTTGGCAAGTGGTTGGACAGGAATTTGCAATCCAGGTGCAAAAATTCTTATGCCCCATACAGGCAAGGATGTTCCATTGATTGTTGACATTTGCGACAAACAAATAAAATCCCGCCCGAAAGAGGTTTTTAAGTGAAAAAGCAAAGGGCAAGAAGCATTCGGCAATGAAAATTTTAATCGCGAATAACACCATTATCCCTGTTCATGCCTACGGCGGCACCGAGCGCATCATCTGGTGGCTTGGAAAAGAATTGTGCAAAATGGGCCACGACGTTACCTATTTAGTCAAAAAAGGTTCCGAATGCCCGTTTGCCAATATCATAGAAATCGACGACAAAAAAACGTTTGCCGCGCAGATACCGCCCGATACCGACCTGGCCCACTTCCATTTTGAAATGGATGAAACCTTGCCGGTACCGCATATCACAACGGTACACGGCAACAGCAGCAGTGCAAAAACCTTTCACCGAAACACCGTTTTTATCTCGCACAACCACGCCAAAAGACATGGCGCGGAAGTGTTTGTGTACAACGGTATCGACTTCGACGACTACGGGAAACCGATGACCCAAAACAAACGGCTGTATTTTCACTTTCTGGGCAATGCAGCCTGGCGCGTCAAAAACGTGCGCGGCGCCATCGACGTGGCCGACAAAGCCGGCGTCCGGCTGCACGTAATCGGCGGGAGCCGGGTGAATTTCAGCATGGGGCTACGCATCACACTTTCGCCGCAGGTGCGCTTCCACGGCATGTTGGGCGGCGACGGTAAAAACGCCATTTTACAGGCATCCAAAGGGTTGATTTTTCCGGTGTTGTGGCACGAGCCTTTTGGTTTGGCCATCATCGAAAGCCTGTATTTCGGCTGCCCGGTTTTTGGAACGCCCTATGGCTCTCTGCCCGAATTGCTGGGTAGCAAACCCTACCTCTACCCCGACCGGAAATGGAATGGCCGGGTGGATGCCTTTCAGTCGGAGGTCGGTTTTTTATCCGTTAAAAAAATGGAACTCGTGGAGGCCGTCAAAGAAGCCGACCAGTACGACCGGCAGCGCTGCCAGGACTATGCCGTTGAAAACTTTTCTTCTAAACGTATGGCGGAGGACTACCTGAAACTGTACGAAAAAATTCTGAACGGCGAAACGCTGCACGATGCAGCACCGGTGTTTGAGCCGGAGGAAGGAGGAGAGAAATTCCTGCCCCTCAAGTGAGTTAGTTATCGGTTATCAGTTATTAGTTATCAGGGTGGTAAATCTTGGCTAAATTAACTACTTAGGCCAAGATTTACCACCCTGATAACAGATAACTAATAACTGATAACTAAAAAAGTTTTCTCAAGACCGCCACAAATCCCCCGCCCGGGGCCATTTTGGCAGGAATAACATCTCCGCTTTTGATACGTGAGATACGCCGTTTGTAATCCTGGGCATTTCGGTCGGCATTGACGCCGTCTTCAAAAGTTTCCATTTCGTATTCACCTGCCGGCAAAAAGCGCGTGTCGATTGTCAGGCTCCAACCCGTCCAGTCGCCCATCGCGCCGATGTACCACAGGCCGTTGGCGGCTTGCCGTGCTATGGCGACATAGTCGCCGATTTTACCGGCAATTGGTACCGTTTTATCCCAAACAGCGGGTACTTTCGAGAGAAATTGCAGGCATTCCGGTTCTTTTTTGTAGTTGGTGGGGCTATCCGACAACATTTGCAGGGGGCTTTCGAATACCACATATTTGGCTAATTCATGGCAGCGGGTACCCATCGAGGCCGGGCGGTTGAAAGAAGGCGACCAGTCCGCTTTCTGATAATTCAGCATGGCGCCCGGCGTGTAATCCATGGGGCCGGCCACCTGGCGGGTAAAAGGAATGGTTACATTGTGTTCCGCATCGATCTTTTTGTCCGTATCCCATTTGGCTTGTTCAAGCCCGTAGACGCCCTCAAAACTGATGACATTTGGCCAGGTGCGCTGCAGACCGGAAGGTTTATAAGCGCCGTGGTAATCCAGCAGCAACTGGTTTTTGGCGCATAATTCAGCCATACGCCAGTAAAACTGCACCATTTCCTGGTCGTCGCGCTGCATGAAGTCGATCTTCAGGCCTTTGATGTCCCATTTTTTCAAATACGGTAAAATGATGTCAAATTGAGCGTCGATAGCCACCCAGGTGGCCCAGAGAATCAGGCCTACTTTTTTGGATTTGGCATAGGCTGCAAGTCCGTCCATATCGACGCCGGAGTGGAGCAGCAGGTTGCCGGTACCCGACCAGCCTTCGTCCAGCACAATGTACTCCAGGCCGTTTTCAGCGGCAAAATCCACAAAATATTTATATGTTTCCGTGTTCACCCCCGTGCGGAAATTGACCCCTTCGAGGTTGAGGTTGTTCCACCAGTCCCAGGCCACTTTGCCCGGGCGAATCCAGTCCGTATTTTTCAGCCGGCTGGGTTCGGCCAGCAACCAGGGCATCTGATTGACCAGTAAGTCCATATCGCGTTCCGCCACTAAGAACAAACGCCAGGGATACGTGCGCGCGCTTTTTGTTTTGGCTAAAAAGTAGTCCCTGTCAACAGGTTGAATATCGCGGTTGGAGGTGCGCACCGTCGTTTTCGGGTAATATGGCAGGGTACCGATCAGGTTGCCGTTTTTGCCTTTGCTGCCGTGCATCCAGAGTCCGGGGTAGTCCTGCAAATCCGTTTCGGTAACCAGCACCTTGACGCCGCTTTCCATTTCAACCAGCAAAGGCAGGCTGGCCAGGCGGTTTTCGTGGATTTCAGCGGGAGCCAGCGGCAGGAAAATGCGCTCGTTGTGGGAGTAAAAACTTTCTTCTTCCGGGAAAAACACGGTTTTGCAGGCTGCCGGACGAAAGGTGCAGGTTTCGCCCGTGACGCGTACTTCCGCCGTTTTCATTTCCGTAAAAAAGCGGTAAGCCACCCCTTCATTGTAGGCGCGAAAGGTCACGCCCCAATCGCCCCTGCATCGCAGCGTCAGTTCGTTGTACGACTCTTCGATGGTGGCGCTTTTCTGGCGCACCGCCGGCGTTACAGTTCGTCGCACGCTGCCGGTATCCGTTTTTATCACGGTCGGATTGTTGCCCAGTATACCCACGCCTTCAATGGTCATATTCAGGGGAGCGGACAAGGTGAGCGGTTTGTCGCGCAGGAAAAGTTGCCAGCTGAGCGCGGGAGCCGTTTCAATCTGAAGGCGCAACAAGCCATTGGGAGAGCGGAGCGTCTGCGCTTGCAAACAATTGAATGTCAGGCAAATAAATACAATGAGGGAAAGACGTACCATAGCCGGAATATTTTTTCCGGTAAATGTAGCGCCTCAAATGATAAACTTGCCGTTCTGGTAAATTTTTTCCCCGTCCGCCCATATTTCGCCGCCCTGGGTCATATCGGTAATCATGTCCCAGT
>JAYSZC010000026.1:0-5892 GCA_043738235.1 Lewinellaceae bacterium
GTAGTAGGCAGTTCCAACTCGATTGTTTTTAATGCTCCAAGTTATGTTTTATCCTAATCTTATCATAACCCGCCGAAGGCGGGTGCTAAACAGTTACGATAATCTACAACTAATTTCAAATGGTAGTGAAAATAATAGTAAGGCAAGCAGAGAACAAGAAATTGCCAGTATTACTCGAGGTCTAAAAAATATGGCGAAGGAACTTAATGTGCCAGTTATTGTACTTTCACAGATTAGTCGAGACATTGAAAAAAGAAGCCATTACAAGCGACCACAATTAGAGGATTTAAGAGAAAACAGCAGTATTGAAGAAAACGCTGATCTTGTTGCCTTCATCTATCGCCCCGAATACTATCAAATACTTGAAGATGAAAACGGCCAAAGCCTCAAAGGATTAGCCGAAATAATAATTGCAAAAAATAGGCATGGAGGATTGGGTACTGTCAAACTCAAATTCAATGAAATATTTGGCAAATTCAATGATCTTGATTCAGAGTTGAAAGAACCGTTTGTTAGACCAAAGACAAATACGTCCCGAATGAGTGACGAAGACCTCCCTTTTTAATTTAGTTGGGCGTCGTAAACATCACCCCACCTCTTTCTCATTTTGCAGCACTAACAAATCTACCAGTTTTAAGGTAAAAGAGCACTTTTCTGCTCCTGCTTGTCTATATATTCCACTTCAAACTCGTTATCGCTAAAAATCTCCACGACCGTGCCTACCTGGCCAATCTTCAGATTTTGTCCGGGTATTGCTTTTAATATTGCGCCCCCTATCAGTAATTTAACACTTTGACTCATAGTCGTTTATTTAATGTAACAAGTTTTCCACATCCCACCCTACCTCTTACTTTTTGTTTTAAATTTGCAATCGCATACCACCTGAATATTGTCCGATATTTGGAAGAAAAGATAACCCACCATGCCACAATTCGCTCACCTCCACTGCCATACCCAGTTTTCGCTGCTCGACGGCGCCGCGAGCATTCCTTCGCTATTCAAAAAAGCCTCTGCGGATGGCATGAAAGCCATCGCTATCACCGACCACGGCAATATGTTCGGTGCGTTTCAGTTTGTGGCGGAAGCGGCCAAACACGAGGGAGTGAAACCGATTGTCGGCTGCGAATTTTACGTGGTGACCGACCGGCACCGCCGCAGTTTTACCAAAGAGGACAAGGACAAACGCTACCATCAATTGTTCCTGGCTAAAAACCCGGAGGGTTATAAAAACCTGGTGAAACTGTGTTCCCTCGGCTACATCGAGGGTTTGTACGGCAAATACCCGCGAATCGACAAAGAACTGGTTTTGCAATACCACGAAGGACTGATTGCCACTACCTGTTGCATCGGAGCGATGGTACCGCAGGCGATCTTGAAAAAAAGCGAGGCCGAGGCCAAAAAGGAGTTTGAATGGTGGCTCGACATTTTTGGCGAAGATTACTACATAGAAATCCAGCGCCACCAGATGGCCGAGCAGGATAGGGTGAATGAAATGTTGCTGCGCTGGGCACATGAATACAAAGTCAAAGTCATTTGCACCAACGACTCGCATTACGTAGACCAGAAGGACTCCAATGCGCACGACATCCTGCTTTGTGTCAACACCGGCGAAAAACAGGCCACACCCGCTATCCGCGAATTTGTAGAAGAAGGTACGGTAATGAAAGGCGGCCGTTTTGCCTTCTGGAACGACCAGTTTTATTTCAAGACACAGGCCGAAATGGGTAAATTGTTCCATGATGTGCCACAATCCCTGGACAATACCATGGAAATTGTGGACAAGTGCGAACACCTGAAACTCAAAAAAGACATCCTGCTACCCAATTTCGTAGTGCCGCAGGCATTTCAAACCCAGGATGATTACCTGCGGCACCTGACTTTTGAAGGCGCCAAAAAACGTTACAAGGAACTCACGGCCGAAGTAGAGGAGCGCATCAATTTTGAACTCCACACCGTCAAAACGATGGGTTTTGCGGGCTACTTTCTGATTGTGGCCGACTTCATCAACCACGGTAAAGACATCGGCGTGTTCATCGGCCCGGGCCGCGGTTCTGCGGCGGGCAGCGCCGTTGCTTACTGTATCGGCATCACGAATATCGACCCGATCAAGTACCAGTTGCTGTTCGAACGTTTCCTGAATCCCGACCGGAAATCCATGCCCGATATCGACACGGACTTCGACGACGAGGGCCGCCAGAAAGTGATCGATTACGTGGTGGAAAAATACGGCAAACAACAAGTGGCCCAGATTGTCACTTACGGCACCATGGCCGCCAAAATGTCGATAAAAGACGTGTCGCGGGTGCTGGATTTACCGCTCGACCAGGCCAATGCGCTCGCCAAACTGGTGCCGGAAAAACCGGGCATTTCCCTCAAACGGGTGCTCACTGCGCCGCTGACCGGCGAAGGATCTTTGTCTGAAAAGGAAAATCTCGGTTCGGAAGACCTCGAAAATGCCAAAAAACTCCGCGAACACTTAGTTGCAGAGCATACGCCCGAAGGCATGGTGCTCAAAGAAGCCATGATACTCGAAGGTTCGGTGCGCGGCACGGGCATCCATGCGGCAGGGATCATTATTGCACCGAAAGACCTGACGGAAATTATTCCGGTTTATACCTCGAAAGAGACCGAATTGCTCATCACGCAATACGAAGGCTCCATCATCGAGGATGCCGGGGTTATCAAAATGGACTTTCTGGGCCTCAAAACCCTCACCATTATTCGTGATGCGCTTATCCTCATCGAGCAAAACCACGGCGTCAAAATCAGTATCGACGATATTCCGCTGGACGATAAAAAAACATACGAACTCTATCAACGCGGCGAAACCAACGGCACGTTCCAGTTTGAAAGCGCCGGTATGCAGAAATACCTGCGCGACCTGAAACCCGACAAATTCGACGACCTGATCGCCATGAATGCGCTGTACCGGCCAGGGCCGTTGGAGTATATCCCGGACTTTATTTCCCGCAAACACGGGCGGCAGGCGGTCACGTACGATTTGCCGGATATGGAGGAATACCTCAAGGATACGTTCGGCATTTGTGTCACGGGCGACACGCTCGTTTTTGACGCCATTTCGGGCAAACGCGTCCGTATGGACCAATTGGAAAATCGTGTGGGCGACTTTTATGTCCAGGGTGTGGGCCAATATCTCCTACCACAAAAGGGCAAAATATCCTACTGGGTCTGCAATGGTGAGAAACCGGTTTTTAAAGTAAAACTGAAAAATGGCGCTGTTGTAAAAATGACTTCCAACCACAGGGTTTTGACAGAAAAAGGTTGGCGCGAACTCGGCGAATTACAGGTTGGTGACGCGATTGCTACACCGAGAAAACTGGAAGCCCAATCGCCAACAACATTTGATCCGCAAAAACTCCGGGTGCTGGCTTATTTACTCGCTGATGGGTCGCTTACGTCCTGTGGTCCAACGGCTGATTTTATTTCCAAGAACGACAAGTTTGTTCCAGAATTTGTGTTCGGGCTTACAGATGAACTGATCGGATTTTTCCTGGCTTCTCTTTGGGACTGTGACGGACATGTTGGCAAAAAAATCTGTACTTTCAAAACCATTTCAGCTCGACTGGCCAACGATGTACAGACTTTGCTGTTGCGTCTGGGTATTTATTCTACTACTTACGAAACGCGTTATTTCAACAACCGCAGACAGGAAGAAATAACAGCGTTCCAAGTGTCTGTGTACAACCTGAAGGCTTTTTCTGAAAAAGTTGCCCCTTATCTGGTATTAAAACAAATGTCTGAAGAAAGTGCTTTTCAAGAAGCCTTTACCGACAACGTGTCACGGGAAATTTTCTTTGAAGAAGTAAACTCTTCCTGGAATGGTTCGCAGCGCAGCCTGATGGAAACACACGGTTTCAGCCGTCAGCATTTCAGCACTGTGAATAAAACCCGGGCACGGATCGCCGCACATGTAGTTGCTCCTGTGGCTGAAACGTTAGCATTGCCGCGAACACAACGCAACCTGAACGTCCGTTGGGAAGAAATTTCGGAAATTACGCCGGCAGGCACCGAACTGGTTTACGATATCACAGTAGAAGGCATCCACAATTTTGTTGGGAACAATGTCATTCTGCACAATTGCGTCTACCAGGAACAGATTATGCAGCTTTCCCAAAAACTCGCCGGCTTTTCCAAAGGCGACGCAGACGTGTTGCGCAAAGCCATGGGTAAAAAGCAAAAGGCGGTGTTGGACAAGATGAAAAGCCAGTTCATCGAAGGTGGAACAAGCCGCAGCCATCCGGCCAAAGCCCTGGAAAAAATCTGGACAGACTGGGAAGCTTTTGCCATGTACGCTTTCAATAAATCGCACTCCACCTGCTATGCCTTCGTAGCCTATCAAACAGCCTATTTAAAATCCCATTATCCCTCCGAATACATGGCTGCGACGCTGACGCATTCGCAGTCGAATATCGATAAAATCACCTTCTTCCTGGAAGAGTGCAAACGTATGGGTCTCAATGTAAAAGGCCCGGATGTAAACGAATCGCTGATCAATTTTTCCGTGAACAAAAAAGGCGACATCCGCTACGGCATGGGCGCCGTGAAAGGTGTAGGCGAAGCCGCCATGGAAGTCATGATCGAAGAACGCAACAAAAACGGGCCGTTCAAGGATGTTTTTGATTTTATGCGGCGCATCAACCTGCGTACGGTGAATAAACGTGTGATGGAAAGCCTTGTGTACGCCGGTGCATTCGACGGTTTCGGAATTCCACGGTCAGCATTTTTTGCAGAAACAGACAAGGACGTCGCTTTCATTGAAAAACTGCTCAAATACGGCGCGGCTTTCCAGGGAGACAAAATCATGTCTGTCAATTCGCTGTTCGGCGACCTGTCCGACTCGGTCAGTATTCCGGAGCCTGTAGTCCCCAAAGTGCCGGACTGGGGCCTGATTTTTAAACTGCAAAAGGAAAAAGAGGTCGTCGGCATTTACCTCAGTGGTCACCCGCTGGATGATTTCCGCTATGAATGGGAAAACTTCGCTTCGCCGCTCGCCAACATCGAGAACTACAAAGGCCGGAAGGTGAATGTTGCCGGTTTTGTGCTCAAAGCCGAACACCGCATCAGTCAGAAGGGCACAGGCTGGGGGCGTTTTACCCTGCAGGACTATACCGGTTCTCTGGAGATCACCATGTTCTCGGAAAACTACGCCAGGTTCAGATCTTTCTTTGAAGAAGGCACCAGCGTATACGTGGAAGGCGAGTACAAACAGCGCTACAATTCCGATGAAATGGAATTCCGCGTACAGAACGTCCGGCTGCTGGAAACCATCGGCGAGGAAAAAACGACTTCCATTACGCTACGCATTCCGGTAGAAAAAATATCCGCCGACCTGATCGAACGCATCGAAAAACTATGCCTGGCCCATAAAGGAAAACACACGCTGCGGATGGAGTTGATCGACTACAACAACAAGGAAAAAATGTCCTTTACCTCGCAGATACGGAAGGTGAATGTGGGAAATGAGTTTATTGCGGCGATGGAAGTGCTAGGGGTGGAATGCGGGGTGAATTGATACTGTATTTAGCCGTGATGGCAGGTGCGCAACGATGGCAAAAGCATTTCAATAATGGAAAACCCAACAATAAACAATCAGCTATAAACAGACGGCTCCTACGGAGCGGGAACGTTTTTATGCATTATCTATAAACAGGCGGCTCCTACGGAGCGGGAAATATATCAGATGATCTACTTGTTTCATTGAAATATTTGTTTCTTGATGATATTTGGTCCTTGATTTATAATTTTATTTTCGCTACCCTAACATAAATAAAACAATAGACTTGTTGCGGTGATACCAGAGTGATTTCATAGATTTGGCTCAAAAAACGGATTATGGATGACTTTACCTATCCAAAGAATGATCGACAATGG